>DAOVLV010000098.1 GCA_030631085.1 Planctomycetales bacterium
CCAATGGGCATAACGGCCTTTATGCTTTCGTTCCTGATGATCATTAATCTGGCATTGATTGCTTTCAACCTGGTCCCGCTTTACCCGCTCGACGGGCATCACGTCGTCAGGGAACTGCTGCCGCGTAACAAACAGCAGCGATTTATGGAGTTCCAAGTCCGATCAGGCCGATTTCTTCTACTTGGACTGCTCGTGCTTCCATGGTTGATTGAAAAGGTTACCGGTGAAGCGTTTTTCGATCCGATCGGTATCTTTCTGAACAGAGTCATCTGGCCTACGATAGACCTTCTGCTGGGAACCGGGGCGGAATTGTTATTCTACAGCGCCTTCAGCCACTACGGCCCGTATCTGCCCTGGTGGTAATCCTTCGCCGGAACTGTTGCGGCTTGCTTGACACCGAAGCGTTCAAGCGAATAGATTCTCATGAAATCCCCCTGAAAAGGAAACACGGAGACGAATACGATGCGATCTCTTTCTGGCATACAGCCTTCGGGCCGGTTGCACCTTGGAAACTATTTTGGTGCGATCCGGCAGTACCTGAAATTCCAGGATGAGGGAAACGAGTGCTTCTACTTCATCGCCAACTACCACGCCCTGACCACCATCTCCGACAAGAAACAAATGGAGGAAATCACTACGCACGTGGCTACGGCTTTTCTGGCGCTGGGAATCGACCCGGAAAAAAGCGCCTTTTTCCTCCAGTCAGACGTGCCGCAGGTAACGGAACTGGCGTGGATACTCAACTGCGTCTGTCCGGTCAGCATGATGGAGAAAGCCACCAGTTACAAAGACAAGATATCGAAGGGCCTAGCCGCCAATATGGGCCTGCTTGACTACCCTGTCCTCCAGGCCGCCGACATCCTCATCTACGACTCCAATATCGTGCCCATCGGCCAAGACCAGAAGCAGCACCTCGAAATGACGCGCGACCTGGCGATTAAGTTCAACCTTGCCTTCGGAGAAACGCTCGTCGTCCCCGAAGCGCACATAGTGCCGGAAGTGGCTGTCGTGCCGGGTATCGACGGACAGAAAATGTCAAAGAGTTACGACAACACCATCGAAATCTTCCAGACGCCCAAGGCTACGAAGAAGCGATGCTCACAAATTGTTACTGATTCGACGCCGCTGGAAGAACCCAAAGACCCGGACAAATGCACGGTCTTTGCGATGCTGAAATTACTGGCTGAACCGGCGGAGGTCGAGGAAATCGAGAAAAATTACCGCTCCGGCAGCTACGGGTATGGTCACGCCAAGGGACGCCTGGCGGAGTTGGTTAACGAACTGTTCGCCGAGGCCCGCAAGAAATACGCCGAACTGGAGAAGAATCCCGGCTTCGTCCGCGACGTCCTCGGCGAAGGCGGACGAAAGGCGCGCGAAGTCGCGGAAGAGACGATGATCCGCGTCCGAAACGCTTGTGGTATTTTGACGAACAGGTAAAGTCTGCTAACCCAATGACCGACTACCGCGTAAATCTCGACATATACAACGGTCCGATGGACCTGCTGCTGTACCTGATCCGTCGGGAAGAACTCGACATCCACAACATTCCCATCACCAGGATCACCGAACAATACTGCGCGTACGTCGATACGCTCAAAATGCTCGACCCGGACATTGCCGGTGAGTTCCTGGTGCTGGCGGCGACACTGCTGGAGATTAAAACGCGGATGCTCCTGCCGGCACAGGAAGCCGACGCCGGCGACGAGGAATTACTCGACCCGCGAGCAGAACTCGTCAGGCAACTTCTGGAATACAAAGCCTTCAAAGACGCTGCCGGCGACCTCCGCGATGCCGCCAACTTACAAGCAATGCGATTCGGGCGAAAACCGACGGAAATCGAGCAGGAAGAGGCCGGTAAAGACCTCGAAGAAGTCAATATCTGGGACCTTATCGAGGCCTTCAACGACCTGATGGCGTCGGTCGGACAACACCTCACCGAAGCCGAGATTATCTACGACGACACCCCCATCGAACTGCACGCCGACGACATACTCGACCGCCTCGGACGCGAAGGCAACATGACCTTCAAACAAATCTTCGCAGGCAGAACGCGAAAAACTGAACTGGTAGGACTGTTCCTTGCAATGCTCGAACTAATCCGCCGACAACAAATCACCATCGAACAGGAAGGACCATTCGGAGAAATCTACGTCTATCTGAAGTCCGATCCCCCGTCGGAAGCAATCGCCAGGCAGGCAACAGATACGGAAAAAGCCCCCTTAGACACACCGACCGAAACGCCCAGCCAGTACATCGCTGAACCAACCACTCTGCCAAAGGAGAATCACGACGATGACAGCGGAACAGAAATTGCGGAAACTGGGTATTGAACTACCGGCAACACCGGAACCGGTCGGGGCGTACGTGCCGGCCGTTCGCGCCGGGGGGCTGGTCTTTACGTCCGGGCAACTACCAATAAAAGACGGGCAACTCATCGCTGCCGGAAAAGTTCCTGCCGAGGTTGATTTAGATCAGGCTGCCGCTGCCGCACGCCAGGCATGCCTTAATGCCCTCTCCGCTGCCCGTGCGGAGATCGGCTCACTCGATGCGATTAACCGCATTGTAAGGTTGAACGTCTTTGTCAACTCGTCCGCGGGCTTTACAGATCAGGCCAAAGTCGCCAACGGCGCAAGTGAACTCCTGACGGAAATCTTCGGGGAGTCGGGCAGGCACACCCGTTGCGCCATCGGTGCAGCCGAACTGCCGCTCAATACACCTGTGGAACTGGACCTTATTGTCGAGGTGTAGATACAGGTCGGCTTGCTTGTGTCGTCGGGCGCGTCGTTGCAGTCAAGCCGATAATGGTGGGTTTGGTCTTCTGGATTGGGTTGGTCCCCGCCAATCGGCCCCGGGCGAGATCGAGGCGTTTAGGGATCGTGAACTTCACCGGCTTGTTCCCGCCCTTCTCGTCCACGTGAACGCTGAGGGCGGGATAATACACCAGCGTAATCGCCTTCCATTCCGACGACTGGATACGCTTGCGTTCCAATAATCGCTCGACGTTACCAACCCGCTCCCACCCGCCGTAGCGATAGCGGAAATACCACAGTTCCATCCGCCAGATAACCTCGTCGCCGCGCTGGGCGTGAAACTCCCTGACGCGCATCGTCTCAGCCAGCATTGTCGCCCGCAGGCCGTCGCTTTTGATATACAGCACCCGCCGGATGTTGCAAAAATCCTTCAGGTCTTTGACATACTTAATCAATTCGTCGGCGTCTTTTCTGGTGAATTCCCGCTTCTGCTCTGCCGGGAGTTTCAATTGTTTTCGCCGAACGTCAGCGAGCCTTTGCAGACGCGCTTCGTGCCATGAAAGGTCGATCCCCTCGATTCGCTCGGAGTTTTTCGTAACGATTCCGACGTCATAAATCGCGCCGCCGGGGAGGTTTTTGAAGCGGAATTTTCCGGTTTTTTTATCGAAGCGGGTTGGCTTGTAGCGTTTTTGCGTTACCCTGCTGACGGCGTAAATCTCCGCAACCTTTCCCGCCGGCCTGATTTGCCCGGTAACGTCGCCACGCGCAGGTCTGGACGCCACCGGCGGGTCCTCGCGGATTTTGACCGCCGATACGCTTGCCCCCACAAGCAATATTGTCATTAATGCCCGGAACATACACACCTTCTGTAAGTTGAACGCTGTTGAAGTGCAAATTACACCAAATATTCTTTTTTAATGCCCCAGCAATTCGGCGGCATTCTCTGCCGCTCGGGCGGCGAGGATTTTACCGAAAAATATGCGATGATAGTCCCCGTCGGCGTACCATCGCTGTACTTCGTCGGCCAGTTCGGGTGGCAGGATGTTGTTACGATGCACAACTTTGCACTCATAGACAATCGGGCATTCAGCGATGACCGGGGCTTCAACGGTTTCGGCCTTCTCGACCGTCAGGCCGGCCTCGGCGAGTTTGTCGCCGTCGCGCCCGGATTTCGTTCCGCAAAGCAGACACGCCTCGGCCAGGTCTGCGCCGGCCACGTTGACGGTAAAACATCCGGCCTGCTCGATGCACTCACAGGTATAGCGCGAAGGCCGGACCAGCACGATGCACATCGGCATCGACCAGACGCCCCCCAGCGTGCACCATCCGATGGCCATCGCATTGGCCCTGCCGTCCGGGGTGTAAGCCGCCAGCAGCAGACCCCGCGAGGTCATCGCATCAATCACGAGCGGAAAATGCTCGGTGTGTGAGATTTCTTTTCGCTTCATTTCTGGCTCCGTTGAAAGATACCACTACTTACTACTGTCCTGAATGGCGCGGAACATTGCCAGGATGTTCTCTACCGGCGTGTTCGCCTGAATGTTGTGAACGGTATTGAAGACGAAACCGCCGCCGTCGTTGAATATCTCAATTCGCCGGCGAACCTCATTATAAACCTCATCAGGCGTGCCGAACGGCAGCGTCCTTTGTGTATCCACGCCGCCGCCCCATAAGACGATGCGATCGCCGAATTCAGCCTTGAGCGTTTCGGGTTCCATGTCGGCGGCAGAGCACTGAAGGGGATTGAGAATGTCAAACCCGTCTTCGATGAAATCGCCGATCAGTTCATAAACGCTGCCGCAGGAATGTTTGAGGGTCTTCCAGTTAGTGTATTCGTGAATGGCCCTGTTGATACGCCTGTAATACGGGCTGTACAACTCGCGATAGGACTCTTTCGAGATGAACAGCCCCCGCTGCGTTCCGAAGTCCGTCCCGCACACGAAGGCAGCCTGTGCGCGGTCGCCCACAGCCTTTCCAAGCCGTTCTATGTTCGCCACGGCGATTTCCGTCTGGCGAGAGAAGACCGCATGAAGGTAGTCTTTTCGGGTTACAGTGGAGACGTACCACTCTTCCACGTCGCGTATCCCTTTGGGATGCTTGAGAAACGGCGCGGGCACCAGCGCAATATCCCCAATTCCGGTCCCCGGCAGCAAAATGATGACGCCGTAATCGCTCTGCCCGGCCAGTTCATCGGCCCGACCGGCCAGGCCCTCAATGTCTTCGTCGCTCAGCAGTGCGAATTCCTCGCAGTTGTCGGCAGGGTCGAGTTTGTCTTCGTCGATCGGCTGCTGGCGGATGATAGCGTCGAAATAGAATCCGCCTTTGGGCATTCGCCCGCTGGGCGGGGCGGAGGTGTCGCCTTCGGGATATATCAGAAGGTCGCCGTTATCGTTGGTTGTTACGTTGAACTTCCCCGGCACCAGCACCGGCGTTCCGTCGAACAGTTCAAAAGGTTTCCAGTCGGTATTCTTGAAGCCGAATATGGTACTGGGGCGAAACAACCCGGCCACGTCAATTTCGAGGGCCTCCAGCAGCGGCTCGTCCACCTCGCCGAGCATCTGATACGGCTCGATTACCCTGACGCGATAATCTGTTTCTCCGAGCACCCTCCGCCTGAGTTTTGAAAGCGTGCTTGCCGAGATGCCGGAGGTCATGGTCGCTCCCATGTCCACGCAGACGCGGTCCGGCTGGCGATGGTTCAGTGTCGCCTCAAGCCGTTCACGAGGTGTCATCATCGAAAGTTCCTTTTCTCTCTTTTCTCATTCATAAGTCCGCACGCCTTCCTTCCCCCGGCGGGATTGGCGTTTGGCGCGACGGAAATGTTTGCCGCCCCATTCGGTCGGGTAGCGACCCGTTATACAGCCGGTGCATAACCTTTTTGAGTCGATCCCGATACATTCGGCGACATCTTCAGCCGAGAGGTATCGCAGGCTGTCGATCTTCAGCACTTTTGCCATTCGTTTGTGCATTTCCGGCGTGGGCGTGCCTTTGTAATTTCGGCCCGCGAATTTCGGCGCGAATAACTCGCCCATCCGGGACATATCGATTCCGTAGAAGCACGGCGCGACGATAGGCGGGCAGGCGACGCGGACGTGAACCTCTTTGACCCGCCCCTGGTTACGAATCTGATCGGCCAATGCCCGCAAGGTTGTCGAGCGGACGATGGAATCTTCCACGAGGAAGACCCGCTTGCCGGCAAGTATCGCCGGAAGCGGAGTATATTTCCCCTGGACGCTCCGTCTTCGCGTACCGCTGGGCTGGATGAACGTTCTGCCGATATAGCGATTACGAATAAGCCCCTCGACGCACGGGACGCCGAGCGAGAAAGCGAATGAATCCGCAGCGGCCTTGGCTGTGTCCGGGACCGGAACTACTACGCAGGAGGAGTCTATCTTTTCGGTCTCCATCTCCGCCAGTCGCCTGCCTGAATTCGCCCTGGCCATATACACGCTCGAACCGTCCATTGTGCTGGCGACGTTGGAGAAATACACCCACTCGAAGAAGCAATGCGAGCAGCGATGATTTGGCGCGAACCGCTCGAAGCGGAGTTTCCCGTTTTCAACAATCGCCATCTCGCCCGGCGGCAGCGACTTGATGTCGGTAAAGCCGAGATTGGACAAGGCAACCGACTCGCTGGCGGCGGCGAAAAGATTGCCCTTTTTCGCCCAACTCATCGGGCGGATTCCCAGCGGGTCGCGCGCGACGAACATCCGCCCCATCGCGTCGAGGAAGGCGATGTTGTATGCCCCGTCGAAATCCCGTCCCAGTGAGGCCATTACCTTGCGCAGGTCCGGCGGGCTGTCGCCGCGAAGGCGATAGGACATGGCATGCATGATCATTTCGGTGTCTGTGTCGAGCGTGAAATGGTAGTGCCGCCTCGCCAGCAGGCGATCGCGCAAGTCGGTATAGTTGGCCAGTTGTCCGTTGAAGGCGAATGAGAACCATTTCCAAAGTCGGCCGTGGTGGCGCTCGAACGGCTGGGCGTAGCGGACGTCATCCTCGCCGCAGGTCGC
>DAOVLV010000287.1 GCA_030631085.1 Planctomycetales bacterium
CCCTTCCAGGTCCGTCATTATCAGAACTTTCATAACATTTTCCTTCCAGGATTGAATGTCCCTATTATGATGCCGCTAATGCTCATCGGCATGAGCGTTTTCCACGGCCTTGGTGAACCATTCCGGCGCGCGGATAGGTTTGCCCTCGGGGTTCGTGAAAGCGTGAACGGTGTATCCTTCAGCCACTGGCGCGCCGCTGCCGGCGTGGACGATTTTCACACCGCAGCGGATGCGGGCCTTGCCGACCATCCTGCCGGTCGTGGTCATTTCCAGCAGGTCGTCGTACCTCGCCCTGCCTCGGTATTTCACATACGATTCAATCACCGGAAGCAGCACGCCTTGCGCCTCCATTTCGGCGTACGACGTGCCGGTCTGCCTGAAAAACTCCGTCCGCCCACACTCGAACCAGTCCAACGCACTCGAATTGGAATACGTGCCCATCTGGTCCGTCTCGCTGTAACGGACGCGAAATTGTACGACGCTCTCAACTGACATTTAGATTTACTCCTGCCGAACCTTTTGCATCCGTTCCAATAATCGTTCCATTTTATAATGGACTAAAAAAACATCCGTCGCTATATCTTGTAGCAGGTCAAGACGGGACGCAAGAAATGGATTCACATCAGGTACTACAAAAAGCGATTGAGAAGGTCGGCGCCAAGAAGGTGGCTGGGGATATGCGAGTGTCCTCGTCGCTGGTGTATAAATGGTGCCAACCCTCCGGCGACGGCGCGACGATTGAGCCGAGCGGTACGCGCAATCCGCTTGACCGCGTTGCAGCCTTGCTGGAAAGCACGAATGACGCGAACGTAGTACAATGGCTATGCGAACGGGCGGGCGGATTTTTCGTTCACGATCCCGAAGTCAGCGATCGCCGCATCGACGCCGAATACATCGCCAACACCCAACAGATAATCGAGGATTTTTCACGATTGCTTCGCGCACTATCAGGCGCTATCGCCGACGACGGGAAAGTGGACGAAGACGAATCACGGAAAATCCGAACGCAATGGCAAAGACTGAAACGATACGGCGAAGCCTTCGTCATTGCATGTGAACGAGGAATGTTCGCAGAAACCTGATAGGTAAAAAAGGTGGGCCTATCGGCCCAGCCTACGGGCAAAGCAAGGAGCACGACCATGATGGATTGGTGGAGAGAACTCGAAACCGTAACGCAGTGGTTCTACGGGTCAGCCATATTCTTCAGCGCTATCTTCCTCTGGCAGTTCATCACGTCATTGATAGGTCTGAGCGGCGCTGAAGATATGGACATGGACGCCGACATTGACGTTGATGCTGATTTTGACATCGACGATCTCGAAGCCGGTTCGGCTTCTGACGCCGCCGACAGCGTAGCGGCGTTCAGACTGTTGTCTCTCCGAGCGGTTTTGGCGTTCCTTACGCTGTTCTTCTGGGCGGCTGCTATGCACCACGATGCCGGAAAAAGCATGACCAGTGCGATTACCTATGGAACACTCTGGGGTCTGGGCGCTTTCGCGGTCGTGGCGCTGGCGCTGAACCTTATGCGAAAACTGGCGGAGACGGGCAACCCACGCCTGCACACCTGCGTCGGGACGCGCGGGACGGTTTATCTGGACATACCCGCCGACGGAACAGGCGAAGCCAGAGTTACCGTCAGCGGCGTCGTCTCCCACGTCAAGGCCCGCTCCGCCGACGGGCAGGAAATCAAGTCCGGGACGCCGATAAACGTCGTGCGAACACTCGGACCAACCACTATCGAAGTTAAACCTGTCGAAGAAACCGAAAAAGAAAGGTCTGAAAAATGATGAGCATGACAACACTGGCAATGAACCTGCTGGCGCAATTGCCCGCCAAAGGCGCCAAGAATGATGGGAGCATAACTCTTATCCTGATCCTTATCATTTTGGGCATACTGATAGCGACGGTCTTTATCCTCGCCAGCCGATACAAACGCTGCCCGTCGAACAAGGTCCTCGTAATCTACGGCAAGACCGGAAGCGGAGCCGCCAAGTGCGTCCACGGCGGGGCTGCGTTCGTCTGGCCACTGGTGCAGGCGTACGACTTCCTCAGCCTCGAACCGTTCGTCGTGCCCATCGACCTGGCCAACGCGCTGTCCCGCGAGAATATCCGCGTAGCCGTTCCGACGACGGTAACTGCCGCTATCTCAAACCAGCCGGGGATCATGCAAAACGCCGCCGTCCGACTGCTGGGACTCAGAGAGCAGGAAATCCAGACTCAGGCGCAGGACATCATCCTCGGACAGATGCGCGCAGTCATCGCGACGATGGAAATCGAAGCCATCAACCGCGACCGACAGTCATTCATGGCCAAAGTTAACGAAGCCGTCTCGACGGAACTGGAAAAGATCGGCCTGGGCGTTATCAACGTCAATATCCGCGACATCGAGGACGAGTCCGGCTACATCAAGGCCCTTGGTCGAAAAGCAGCCGCCGAGGCGATTAACCAAGCCAATATCGACGTAGCCGAGCAGGAGAAGCAGGGCGAGACGGGCGTGGCTGAACGTAAGCGCGACCAGCGAGTCGCCGTCGCCGCCGCCAACGCCACAGCAGAAATGGGCGAAGCGACCGCCGACCGCGACAAGCGACAGAAAGTCGCAGGCCTGGAGGCGGAAGCCGTCAGTTCCGAAACCGTCGCCGACGCCGACAAGGCCGGCTATCGTGCCAATCAGAAAGTGGCTGAGGAAGAGGCGAGAAACCGAAGCGAATCGGCCTCCCGCGAAGCCGACGGCGCTATCCGCGTCGCACAGGAAAACGCGCAGAAAAAGGCAGAAGACGCCCGCGCAATCCGCGAGGAGTCGCGCCTCAAAGCCGAGATAGTCGTCCCGGCCAACGCCGACCGCGAGAAGGTCATCATCGCCGCCGATGCGAAGAAGCAGGAAGCCATCCGCATCGCCGAGGGCGACGCCGAAGCCACAATCGCCCGCATGACCGCACAGGGCAAGGGCGTCCAGGCGATACTGGACGGCAAGGCGGAAGGTTATCAGCGACTGGTCGAAGCCTGTGGCGGCGACGCCGGAGCAGCCGCTCTTCTGATAATCGAGAAATTCGCCGAAATCGCCAACATCCAGGCCAAGGCCATTCAGGACCTGCCAATCGAAAAGGTCATCGTCTGGGACGGTGGCGGCGACGGCGGCGGGCTGAAGGGGCTGGGCGGCAGACTGCTCGGCGCGCTGCCGCCGATGCACGACCTTGCAAAACAGGTCGGACTCGACCTTCCCGAATTCCTGGGTCGAATCGCAAAGGAAGCGGCGAAAACACAGGACAATCCGCAACCGAAAGAAAATGAGTAAGTCCCAAACCAAAAAACTTCGTCTGGGTGTTCTGCTTTCCGGCGGAGGGCGGACACTGTTGAACATCCTGGAATATATCCAGGCCGGCAAGTTGTCGGCCGAGGTGGTCGCCGTTATCGCCAGCCGGGATTGCAAGGGTGTCGAACGCTCGCGCAACGCAGGGCTGGATGTGCATATCATCCCGTACAAGGAGATGCCGGATACCGAAATCTACTCGGCTGCGATAGCCGAACGGCTTGACGCCGCCGAGGTGGATTTGGTCGTCCAGGCGGGGTTCCTTTCGTTCTGGAAAATTCCCCCGAAATACGAAGGGCGTGTGTTGAACATTCACCCCGCCCTGCTTCCGAGTTTCGGCGGGCACGGGATGTATGGCCGGCACGTTCACGAAGCCGTGCTGGCCGCCGGTTGCAAGGTCTCCGGCTGTACCGTCCATCTTGTGGATAACGAATACGACC
>DAOVLV010000125.1 GCA_030631085.1 Planctomycetales bacterium
GCAATACGTCTTTGTAACCTGTGTTATTCGCAATCCAAAGGCACAGATAATAAGACATCGGATTAGGCCATGCCGGCGGGCGGGTCTGTCGCGGGAAGAAAAATGACAATGAAACACATCAGGGATTTTTTTGATCGGGACGCGCTGGCGGCACACCTGGGTATAGAACTGCTGGACGTTTCGCCGGGCAAGGCCGTCGCCCGCATGCAACTGCAAGACCACCATTTGAACGGCCTGGGAACAGTGCATGGCGGTGCGACCTTCACACTGGCTGACTTCGCCTTCGCCGCCGCTTCCAATTCCCACGGCAACGTGGCAGTGGCTCTTAACGCAACGATATCCTTTGTCAAGGCTGTGAGTACCGGCGTGCTTACAGCCGAGGCTGTGGAAGTCTCTGCAAGCAGGAAGATCGGCACGTACACCGTTAACGTTACCGATGAGTCGGGTCAAATCGTGGCTGTCTTTCAGGGAATGGTGTACCGAAAAGGCAAATCCATTCCGGTCAGGTGAAAAATTTTCTAATTTTTCGCTTCGACAATAGTCGAAAAGGTTGTTAACGTATCCGTGCAATTCTACTAACGTTTTTTATTGATGCACTGGTTTGATATTGATTGAGACATTATTCGCCGGTTTGAAGGACTCCAACCAATGTTAGGCATCGAAGACTTTTACGTTTTATTGGCTTATCTCCTTTGTCTGCTCAGCGCCCTTCTGTGTGTTGTCTATGGCCTGATTAACTGGAATCGCGGTGAAGAGGCCGTTTTGGAAGAAGACGTTCGCTGGGTAGAAGGAGAGAAAAAGGTCGAAGAGGAACTCTAGCCGCTTTCGCGATTGCCGGGTATCCGGCAAGTGAACCGCAAAACCGGAACATGAGTCCCTCAAGGAGAATCCGATATGCTTGCTCAGAGTGTAGGCCTGGTTGAAATCATTGTCGTCGTAATTTACATGATGGTAATCGGCTATCTGGGATGGCTTGGTTATCGTCGGACCCGGACAGCCACCGATTATCTCGTCGCCGGTCGAAAGGTGCATCCGTTCGTCATGGCGTTGAGTTACGGTGCGACGTTCATCTCGACCAGCGCGATCGTCGGTTTCGGCGGCGTGGCGGGCATGTTCGGGATGAGCCTGCTGTGGTTGACGTTCCTGAACATCTTTGTCGGCATCTTTATCGCATTCGTTTTTCTCGGTGGTCCGACGCGCAAAATGGGGCATCACCTTGACGCGCATACGTTTCCGGAACTGCTGGGGCGTCGATACCAGAGCAAGTTTGTCCAGATATTCAGCGGGCTGGTAATCTTCCTGTTCATGCCCCTGTACGCCGCAGCCGTTCTCATCGGCGGTTGTGCGTTTATCGCCTCTCAATTCGGAATCGACTACAACACCGCACTGCTGGTGTTCAGCGTGCTCATTGCCGCCTACGTTATCGTGGGCGGTCTGAAGGGCGTGATGTACACCGACGCACTGCAGGGCTCGATTATGTTCGTCGGAATGATTGTCCTTCTGGTCTTTACCTATGTGATCGTCGGAGGCGTAGTCGAAGGACACAGTCAGATGGTGGAACTGGGCAAGGACCCGAATATTTTCGGTGGTATCGGTTTCCAGGGTTGGGCGTCCATGCCGAAATTCGGCTGGGGCGCCGTCGAGGCCGCTAAAGGCCCCAACCCGGACGCCTACAACCTCTGGTGGATCGTGATCAGCACGATCACCCTGGGTGTTGGCATCGGCGTGCTCGCCCAGCCGCAATTGGCCGTGCGGTTCATGACGGTCAAGAGCCGCCGCGAGTTGAACCGGGCCATGCTCGTCGGTGGTGTCTTCATCCTGATAATGACGGGCGTAGCCTTCACCGTCGGTTCGCTCAGTAATGTCTATTTCCTCACCAAGGAGAAGGTTGAAGGCAAACTCGTGAGTGTTACGGGCGTCGGCGCGGAGAAGTCGGAATGGGACTGGGTCATCGCCAAGAAAGAGCGCGGGCTGAACCTGAAACCGGAGGACGGCTCGAAGAAAAACCCGTTTATCGGTCCGGACGTGAAGGCCGTCCCGTGCCAGATGCTGCACCTGGACACCAGCAGCGACGGAAATGCGGACACGCACCTGATTTTCAAGGGTTACGGCGGGGCAGCGGCGATTACGCCGAAAGCCGAAATCGAAGGGCTGGCTAAGGGCGGGGATCCGAAGACTTTCATCGGTCGGGAGGTTGTCGTTCATCCTCGCGCGACTGCCTACATGCGGGCCATCGTAAAGAACGCCGACGGTACGTACGAATGCAAGACGAGCCGGATCATCCCCTACTATATCCGAAGCGCCATGCCGAAATGGTTCGGGCTGCTGTTTCTGTTGACGCTGCTGGCAGCGGCGATGAGCACACTTTCGAGCCAGTTCCACGCCGTCGGAACCAGTATAGGTCGCGACGTGTACGAACAGGTTACAGGCCGCCACGGACGGAGCATCGGCGTTACACGAATCGGTATCCTCGTCGGCATCGTCTTGGCCGTTATCATCAGTTATCTCAACCCCGGCGGCGGGTACATCATCGCCCGCGCGACGGCGATTTTCTTCGGGCTGTGCGCCTCGGCGTTCCTTCCGGCCTTCATCGGGGGGTTGTTCTTCAAACGAACCACCAGGACCGGCGCTATTGCGTCTATGATCGTCGGATTCAGCGTAACGGCGTTCTGGCTGGTCTTTGTCAAGACTTCAGAGGCAAGTGCACTCGGACTGGTGCAAAAGTTCACCGGCGGAAAGAGCAGCATCCTCGCCGACAGCCCCAACTGGCCGGTCGTCGATCCGATTCTAATCGCCTTGCCACTTTCGATTCTTACAGTAATAATAGTCAGCCTTATGACAAAACCGTCGAGCAAGGAGCATCTGGCGGATTGTTTTCATAAATAGACTTTCCAATGTGATGTCTTATGGTTAGTGTTTCGGGAACACAGCGACTTCGAAAAGTCGCAACAGACAACAAGGAGCAAAGAAAGATGAGAAAGAACCTGATTATGCTGGTAGTTTTGGCCGCGGCGGTAACGTTGTTCTGGACCTCGACGGCGCTTGGTCAGAACGAGAAGCCGGGAACGGCAACCGACGATTGGATCAAGAACGTCAAGAATCCGACTGATTGGTTGAGTTGGGGCGCGGACTTGAGGTTGCGCGAGATATTCGTCGCCAACCTGCTGCTCAACAGGGAAGACCGCCACTTCCAGCGATACCGCCTCCGCTCGTGGGCGAAGATAACACCGCTCAAGGACCTGGAATTCAATATCCGCCTGGTGTACGAACCCAAGCATTTCTGCCAGCCTGCGCGGCAGGCACAATGCAGGGATGCGTACTATATCGACGAGTGGACGATGAGCGAGGCCATCTTCGACAAGATGAATGTCAAGTGGTCTAACATCATGGGTATGCCGCTTTCTGTGAAATTCGGTCGCCAGGACATCATCCTCGGAAACGGCTGGCTGGTACTGGACGGTACGCCTCTGGACGGGTCGCGGACGATCTTCTTCGACGCGGTACGTGCGACGCTGGATATGAAAGAGGCCAAGACGAAGGTCGATTTAATCTACATAAACCAGCACGCCGATTCGGACTGGTGGATCGATCCGTTCTGCGACAAGGACTTCCATAACATGGAGCAGGACGAACAGGGCGTAATCCTGTACGTTACCAACAAGTCGCTGGAGAATACCGAAATCAGCGGATATTTCATTTACAAGCACGACAATCGTGTAATCGGCGAAGAGCCCGGCGACATCCGGAGAGGACACCTTGCACCATGGCAGGCGGGTAACGACTCCGACATCTACACCTTCGGCGGCCGCGTGGCGGGGGCGCTCGGCGAAAACTGGAACTATCGCGCCGAATTCGCTCACGAATTCGGATACAAGAACGGCGACGACCTCTGCGCGTTCGGGGTCAACACGCTCCTGTCGTATCACCTGAGGGACAAACTGAAAAACAGTTTCCGCATCGGATACGAGTTCCTCTCCGGCGACGACCCCGACACTGGGAAAAACGAGCAGTTTGACCCTCTTTGGGGTCGCTGGCCTCAGTTCAGCGAAATGCTGGCCTATACTGTTGCGTTGGAAAACCGACCCGGCGAGACCACTAATCTCCACCGCATGGGCCTCGGATGGACGTGCCACCCGACGGATAAACTGCAACTCAAAACCGACTACCATCTGCTCTTTGCCGCTGAAAGGGATTCCTACCAGGGAAGGCCATACTTCAGCAACGAGAGTTTCTTCCGCGGGCAATTGCTTACCAGTAAGCTCATGTACAAGTTTAACAGGTTCATTTCCGGGCACTTGACGGGTGAGTTTTTCTGCCCCGGAAATTTCTACTCTGAGGACTTCAATGAATTCGCGGCGTTCCTTCGATATGAACTGGTCTTCACCTGGTAAGCAGGATATTTGACTTGAGGCTTACATTGCGGGTCGCCCCTGTCATTGGGGCGACCCGTTCATTTTAATACGCTGCGACTATTGTTTTTCCTGTTACAAGTTACTATTCTGACTTGATGGTTTCCGATGAGACAACTCCGGATAAACGCCTGCTCATGAGCGGAAACGAGGCGGTCGCCAGGGCCGCTCTTGATGCCGGTGTGTCTTTGGGAACCGGTTATCCCGGTACGCCGTCCACGGAAATTCTCGAGAATTTTTCCCGGATGGGCGGACTGGCCCAATGGGCGCCGAATGAGAAAGTCGCGATGGAAGTCGCTCTGGGCGCATCCTTTGCCGGTGCCCGAACGCTTGTAACGATGAAGCACGTCGGGCTGAACGTCGCAGCCGACCCCCTGTTCACAGCCGCCTACACCGGCGTAACCGGCGCGATGGTGATAGTAACGGCAGACGATCCCGGTATGGCGTCGAGCCAGAACGAACAGGACAACCGCCGCTATGCCCGTGCAGCCGGCATACCGATGTTCGAGCCGTCAGACTCCCAGGAAGCCTACGATTTCACGCTCCGGGCGATTGAACTGTCCGAAAAATTCAGCACGCCGGTTTTTCTTCGCGTAACCACTCGCATCTGTCATTCCAAGACAGTCGTAACTCCCGCCCGGACAGTGTCGGTACCCCAAAAACCGGAGTTTATCCGAGACATTAAGTCCCGTGTCATGATACCCGCTTACGCCAGGCCTGCTCACAAGCGCATGCGAGAGAGACTGACCCAAATCGCCGATTGGAACGAACGCAGCGACCTGAACCAAACCGTCAGGGGCGACGACGACTTGGGCATCATCGCCACAGGTATCTCATACCCCCATGCACGCGAGGCCGCTCCGGAAGCGAGTTTTCTGAAGATCGGACTGACCTGGCCGCTGCCGATAAAGACAATTGAAAAATTCACCCAAAGCGTCGCGCGTTGCATAGTAATCGAGGAAGGCGATCCCGTCCTGGTCGAAACGCTACTCGCAGCCGGGCTGAAGGTTGAAGGCAAAGACCGGATGTACCGATTCGGCGAACTGGACGTGGGGCGCGTGCGTCGAATTCTTTCGGCGGACACATCCCCCGAACCTGCGCCGGCGAGGGGCAAACCCCCGCAGCTGTGCCCGGGCTGTCCGCACCGCACCGGTTTTGAAATACTCAAGAAGTTAAACTGCATCGTGCCGGGCGACATCGGCTGCTACACGCTCGGTGTGCTGCCCCCGTTCGAGGCAATGGACACCTGTGTCTGCATGGGCGCGAGCATCGGCGTTGGTCTGGGGATGAGACACGTACTGCCGGACGAAGAAGCCCGCCGCGTCGTGAGCGTCATCGGCGACAGCACCTTCGTTCACAGCGGAATAACCGGGCTGGTCGAAATGGTGTACAATCCGCCCAAAACCGGGCACGTCGTGCTCATCCTTGATAACGGAACGACGGCAATGACAGGCCTGCAGGAGCACCCCGGCACGGGTCGAAAACTCAACCATCAGCCGACCAATCAAATCATCTTCGAGGATTTCGCCAGATCACTCGGCATCGAGCGTGTCGAGGTGTTCGACCCCACAAAGGAGGCCGAGAAGTACGAGCGTGCCCTGGCTGAAGCGTTGGAATCCGGGGAATTATGCGTGATTATTGCCCGCCGTCCCTGCCTGCTGGCAGTAAAGAAAATTCGGGAATATGAAAAACAAGCCGCCGAGGCCAACGCCCATGAGTAATACTGTTACAAATGTCGTAATTGCCGGAC
>DAOVLV010000186.1 GCA_030631085.1 Planctomycetales bacterium
GCTCGTCGGAAGCATCTCGCCCTGGTCGCTTCTGGCGGCAGGCGTCTCGGCCTCTCCGGGCGGAGGACTTTGCACGGGAACGGTTACGGACAAGGGCACGGGCAAGCCCATCGCCGGAGCGCTGGTCAGCGACGGCGTGCAGATCGTCCGCACAGCCCGCAACGGAAAGTACGCCCTGAAAGTCGCCAGGCACGCCAGGCCGATTGTCTATGTTACCGTCCCGGACGGGTATCGCCTGGACCCGAACGGCTTCTGGAAGCCGGTGAAGTTCAACGCCGGTAAGGCTGCGGCGAATTTCTCGCTGACCCCGCGCAATCGGGTCAAAAAATTTGTCTTCGTTCAGGTTACCGACACCCACCACGTAACGGGGACCCATTCTACCCGCGACGTCGCATCGTTCATCAAGGCCGCTCACGGACTCAAACCCGCTCCCGAATTCGTCATCGCCACCGGCGACCTGCCGATGGGAGTGGACAGCGTAGAGAAATTGGGGTTTCACCGTCTGGACAAATGTCTGGCAATGTATGACGGTTTCGTGGACGTATTCAAACCGCTGAAGCAGCCGCTGCTGAAGGTCATCGGAAACCATGACTGCGCCATCTGCCTGCCGAAACGCCTGCCTGAACACCACAAGGGACTCTATCGCAGATACTTCGGGCCGTTGAACTATTCCTTTGATTACGGCGACATCCACTTTGTGGCCCTGGACGCCAACATCGACGCCGGTCCTATCATCAAGCCAGGACCGTGGATCGGACCCTACGAGGTGATCGACAGAACGGCCCTTTCCTGGCTGGCTAAGGACTTGGCATTCCAGCCTAAGGGCAAGCCCATCGTGCTTTTCACCCATCAGCCGCCGTGGGGTCAGAAGAACTTCGACCAACTGGTCGAGATTATCAGGCCACACAATTTCAAGGCCGCGTTCGCCGGACACTGGCACCGCAACAACACGCTTGCCGAGCGCACCCGCAAGGGTCTGAAACCGTTCATCGTTACCGGCGCACTCTATGGCGGTTGGGGCGGCAAGCCGTGCAGTGACGGGGCTTGGCGGGGTTATCGAGTCGTCGCCGTCGATGGTCAGGACGTCCGCTCCTGCTATGCAGCCATCGACAGGCCGTTCCAGGCGCCGATCCTGAACGTCAATGTCCGCCAGCGCGCCGCGCATCCTGTCAGCGGCAAGGCCGAGGTCTTGATGGACATACTCGACATCGACCGCAAACTGACGGGTGTCGGCTGTGCGATTAATAACGGTCCGGCCGTTGCTATGACCTCCAAGCGGCGGACCGAGATGTGGGCCCGCTGGCGCGGGCTTATCGACACCGGCAAAGTAGCTAACGGTAAGGCCAAATTGGTCTTTACACCCCGTACCGCCACGGGCAGGTGGCGCTACGAATTCCCGGTGGTCGTCAAGAACGCCCGCGTAACGCTGCTTCATCCCGTGCCTGCGACAGCGGCAATATAGACCGGCCTAATCGTTAAATCGATCTTTCAACAGGGGCAGAATTTTCTTCTCTTGTTCAGTCGGCGTCTTTTCACCGGAACCGCGCATCAACTCGATTCGCGCGATGTCGCCGACCAGGTCCGCCAATTCCTGCGGGGTTATGGCACAAAGGTGATCCGTGCCGGGCATCAGTTGGTTGAAGGTAAAATGCTTCTCGATTACGGCAGCGCCTAACGCCACAGCCATCATGCAGGCAAGGTTGCCCTGGGTGTGGTCCGAATATCCGATCCGGTGGTCGGGGAACTCTTTTTGAAGCGTCGTTATACATCGCAGGTTTGCATCCACGTCGGCACACGGATAAGAGGAGACACAATGAAAGATCACCACCTTTTCGATATCGCCCAGACGTTTTACCGACGGGCGGATCTCGTCAATTGTGGCAGTGCCCGTGGAGATATAAACGGTCTTAATCAGGTCTGCTCTGCTGTTGAGGTAATCCAGCAACTTGCGGTTGCGCATCTTTCCGCTGGCCACTTTAATCTCGGTCAACTCGAGCCGCTCAAGAAGGAAACGGGCGCGTTCGACAGTGAAAGGACTGCTGATAAATCGCACGCCTTTTTCATCGGCCAGGTGCTTCAGTTCAAAGTGGTCTTCGTCCGACAGTTCGACGGCGGTGAACCATTCGCGTTCGGGATCGTCGGGGGCGGTATCGGCGCTGCGATACGACTGAAACTTCACAATATCTGCGCCGTTCTCGGCGGCAGTAACAAGCAAGCCCTTGGCCAGGTCTATGTTGCCGAAATGGTTTTCACCTATCTCAGCGATAATGGTTGTTTTGCGGGACACCTGATTTTCTCCTGATATTTACCCTTCGACAATTCGCGCCAGTGTTTCCAGTTGCTCGATTCGTTTGACGCCCATGACGACCGAGACGACTCCCGGCTGGGCGAGCACGGAGAGGACGGCGTGCTGTAGCATCGTTCGGTCTTTCGCCTTCGCCTCTGCCTCGATTTGCTCCAGTTGATCGAATATCTCGTCTGTCAGTTCCCATACCCATTCGTTCTTTTCCGCCTTCCGCGAATCGGTCGGCAACGGCTGTCCGCGATGATACTTGCCCGTCAGCAACCCGCCCTGGAGCACCTGGTAGGGCGCTACGCCTATCTCTTCGGTCCGGCACAGCGGAAGCAGGTCTTTGGCGACGTCCCGTTTCAGCAGGCTGTATGGCGGTTGGTGAATCACCGGGCGCGGCAGGTTGTTTTCGTCGGCGACCTTGAGCATCTCCGCCAGCAAATCCGCCGGGTAATTGCTGAGTCCGTAGTGGCGAATCTTTCCACTCCTGATCGCCTCATCCAGTACGCCGACAATCTCAACAAGGGGCGTATCCGGATCGGGCCTGTGCAGGTAGTAGATGTCCACAAAGTCCGCCCCGAGTCGGGCAAGGCTCTTGTCGAGTTGCCTGCGAATGGCCGACGGGCTTGTTCCGTCGTCATCCGGGTCGTCGCCGACTTTCATCCCGACCTTGGTGGCGAGGACCACCTGATCGCGCCGACCTTGAATGGCCTTGCCCAGGATTTCCTCCGCCACCCCGCCGGATGAACCTGCATAGCGGGCATACCCCTCGTACATATTGGCGGTGTCGATGAAGTTGATTCCGTGATCGATCGCCCAGTGCGTCAGCCGGATCGCGCCGGCCTCGCCGACCGGCGCGCCGTAGGTCATCGTCCCAAGGCAGATGGGCGATACGCACAAATCCGTTCCGGGTATTCGACGATTGTTCATTCTTCCGCTGTCCTTGTCTTTTGTTCAATCGCTGCAATCGCAGCCTCCACTTCCGGCTCAATGTCTTTGATAATCTCGGCGCCCAGCGCCACGTGCGGGCGCCGGAAGCAGTGTGGGGCAAGCCCCTTTATCCGCATCACGTATTCAAAATACGGCTTCATCCCGTACTTCCATCCGGCCTCGGTGAAGCAATTCAGCAGGTTTTGCAGTTCCATCGCCCGGCCAATCTTATTCTGCTGAACGGCGCGATATATCCCGATGAACAACCGGCCAAAGACGTTGTACCACGTGCCGATTCCACCGCAGGCCCCGTAAAGCAGCGCCGGACAAAGCAACTCATCCATACCGCTGAAGATGGTAGTCTCCGGCCTGGCATGCAGCAGCCTCTGCATAAAGGAGAGGTTCCAGTCCGTGAACTTCAGCCCGATCACTCCGTCTATCTCCAGCATCTCCAGGACTTCCTCAACTGTCGCGGGGCGAGTCGATAACGCCGGAATATGGTAAACCAGCAGCGGCAAAGCCGACGCGCCGGCAATGTCGGCATAGAAGCCCAGAACCTGCCGATGGTTACAGTGAGCAGGCGGCATGCTGGAGACCGCCGCAGCGCCGGCCTCGGCTGCGTGGACGGCCAGTTCAACCGAATCCCGCGTGTTATGAGCGCCCACGTGCACGATGACCTTGCCCTTTGACGGGGCCGACATCTTCACTGCTATCTCGGCGGCTCGCTTGCGATCAGCGATGGGCATGCACAAGCCGTCCCCCGTGCCGCCGCAAACGTACAGGCCGGCAATACCCTCGCTATAGAGCGATTTGACAAGTTTCGCGAACTCATCTTCAAGAAACACGCCCTTTTCGTCGCACGGGCTTGCCACCGCCGGTAAAATACCTGCAAAGTCCGTCTTCATGCGTTTCATATCCACACCCGGTGAGTTTATTGCTTCAACCTGGTGATAGCCGAGATCAGGGACGAAACCATGTAATCTATTGTCTCGTCCGGGATTCCGCACCACCACGGAAAACTGAAGGTGTTATCCCACCAACCTTCCAGGACCGGGCAATCGTGCTCGCCGGCTCCGAGTTTCTGGAAAAGCGGATAGCGGTACAAGGGATAATACTGAACGATCGTCCTCATCTTGTACTCGTTGACCAGGATGTCCAACAGGTCATTGCGGTCCTTGCCGAAGGCGGCGCCGTCAAAGTGCATCACAAACTGATGGAAAATCTGCTTGTAGCCTTTTGGTATTTCGGCGAACGATATTTCCGACGTATCAGCCAATGCGGCCTTTAGCTTCTCGGCCTGGGCGATGAGTGTGTGGTTGGTCTTGTCGAGGCTTTTCAGGGCGGCGCTGCCCAACGCACACTGCGCCTCGCCGATGCAGAAATTATTCGGCCAGACGCCTTCGATATCGATATCGACGTTGCTCATGGCCGGAACCCAGTATCGAGGCCGGTCGCCCTCATAGCCCAGGCAGCCACTGAACCGCAGACCCGGCACAAGCCCGGCGTCCTCGTCGGACCGCACTGTCAGCATCCCTCCTTCGCCAAGCGTGGTCATGTTCTTGGCGCCGTGAAAACTGAAGCACCCGAAATCCCCGAACGTTCCGACCTTCCGCCCGTCGATTGAGGCTCCCGGCCCCTGGGCGCAATCCTCCACCACGCGAAGGTTATGCTTTTCGGCAATCTCCATTATTGCCGGCATATTCACCGGCATACCCAGCAGGTGAACGACCACGATTGCCTTGGTTCGGTCGGTGATCTTTCGCTCCACGTCCGCCGGGTCGATCACCCAGGTGTCGGGGTCGATATCCGCCCAGACGATCCTCGCGCCGGTCGGGCCGAACGGGACCGCCGTGGCGCA
>DAOVLV010000315.1 GCA_030631085.1 Planctomycetales bacterium
CGCCGGAACTGGCTGAACAACTGGTTGACCTGCTTAGTCGCGTGCAGGGAAAGATATGGCTGACAGTGCGAAACCCCGGCGATGCACCGAAGAGAAAATCCGAGACAGGAATAAACAGCGAAGTGCTTTCGGTATTGTCCCTGCCACCGGCGAAAAAATAAATTGGTGATTAGTAATTCGTAATTCGTAATTAGGTATCGGGTCTTTTTTGACCAATTACAAATTACTAATTACAAATTACGAGATGCTATGGAAATTTGGGTCTATAATCATTTGAATGACGAGCGCAGAGTCGTTGAGGTCAAGGACGCCGACGTGCTCATCGGACGCGAGGACAGCAATACGATCGCGCTGCAGAGCGCCTTCGTCTCGCGTAAACATGCCAGACTGTTCAAGGAAGACGGAACTTATTACGTCGAGAACCTGGGGCTGAACGAGACCACCGTCGCCAACAAGCAGGTTCCTCCCAAAGCCAGGGTAAAGGTTGATTACGGCGACGAGATTCGCGTAGGGGAATTTTCGCTGTTTATGATGGCTCCGTCTGCGCGACGAGGCCGGCGCGGCGAAGCCGGCGTAACGCCTCGACGAAGACTGGTGGAACTGGAGCAGAAGATACACGGCGAACTGCTCGTTCGCCTGAACCTTCGTGTTGCGGGGAACGTCGCCAAGGCCGATGGCGAACACGCATCCCTGATAAAGCGGCATCTCTCCGAAATAATCGCCACCAGCCTGGATGAGGTCGATTCCGAAATGTCCGACAGCCTCGTCCGCGACTTCCTCTGGCGAAGCGTCCTTTCCGAATTGAACGTTCGCTCTATCGGGAAAATCTCGTATTCCTATGGGTTCGAAGAGTCCGACATCCTCCAGGCAGAGCACGAAAAGACAATCAGCCAAATCATCGGCGACATCATCAGCGATTTTCCGCTCCGCCTCCAGCCGCAGTTCGTCAAGGAAGACGCCGCGATGATCGAGGCGGACTTCGACAACCAGTTGCACCGCATATCGGCGAAACTTACGCCGGAACTGAACCGCTACATCACCACCCGCATGTTGAGCAAGGAAATCGAGGACGTGGTCTTCGGTTATGGTCCGCTTCAGGACCTGCTGGAGATGCCGCACGTCAACGAGATTATGGTGGTCGGGAAGGACCATATATATATCGAGAAGGACGGCATGGTTCAGGCTACGGGGCGGAGTTTTTTCTCCGACGAGGTTGTCCACTCAATTATCGAGCGGATTATCACGCCGGTAGGTCGGCGAATTGACCGTTCGACGCCGCTGGTCGATGCCCGCCTTCCCGACGGTTCAAGAGTCAACGCCATTATCACTCCATTGAGCCTTTCGGGCCCAGCCCTGACGATCCGCAAATTCGCCCGCGTACCGTTCACCATAGACGACCTCGTCGAGCGCAACACGCTTACCGAAGCGACCGCCAATTTCCTTAAATCATGCGTTCGCGGACGGAAAAATCTCCTGATTTCCGGAGGCACAGGCAGCGGAAAAACCACCACGCTGAACGTTCTGAGTAGTTTTATCGACCCGGTCGAGCGGATTGTTACAATCGAGGAGTCCGCCGAACTGCAACTACCACAGGAGCACGTTGTCCGCCTGGAAACCCGCCCGCCGAACATCGAGGGAAAAGGCGCTTACACTATTCACGACCTCGTCCGCAATAGCCTGCGAATGAGGCCTGACCGGATCATCGTCGGCGAGGTTCGAGGACCCGAAGCCCTCGATATGCTCCAGGCGATGAACACCGGCCACGATGGTTCCATGACGACGATTCACGCCAACAATCCTGCCGACACGATGCTGCGAATGGAGACGATGGTCCTGACGGCAGTGGAAATGCCCGTCCGGGCGATCAGGGAGCAGATTGTCGCCGCCATGGACCTTGTTGTGCAGATAACTCGTCTTCCCAACGGGGATCGTCGCGTTACTCACATCTCCGAAATCGTCGGTATCGACCTGGATACAGGCCAGGTCATCACGGAGGATATATTCATTCTTCGCAAGACCGCCGGCCACGCGGAGTCATCGTTGCAGCATACCGGATATGTTCCCGAATTTGCCGAAGAACTGATAGAAAAAGGCTTCCTGGACCTTGAGGTGTTCACGTGATTGGGCTTTCGCTATCACCGGCGTTCATGTTGGCAGCAGGCTGGTCCGCAGTGGTGGCGGCGGTCATTTTCCTTGCCGTTGCCGGGGGTGTTATTGTCTGGGCAGAACCGTTTCGCCGGTTCATCCTTCGGCGTGAAGCCTATTTCGATCGGGTCCTTCGCGGAACGCTGCTGCTGGATATAGCCCCTCGGACGGTTACGATTTTGTGCTTTTGCATAATCGCATTTCTGGCGCTGGTTGCGTACGTGATGTCCGGTAATATTTTTGTGGCGGCAATCGCCGCAGGCGTCGGCGTTTTTTCGCCCTGGGTGGTACTCCGATTCCTCAAGGCCAGACGCCTCTACAGGCTTGAAGAGCAACTCGTCGGCGGTATCCAGACGTTGACTTCCGGTGTTCGCGCAGGCCTGAACCTCGTCCAGGCGATGGACCTGCTGGCACGCAACGACGTCAAACCAATGAGCGAGGAATTCTCTCATCTCGTGCGCGAATACGAGCACGGCATCTCGCTGGAAAAGGCAATGAGCAATGCGTCGAAACGCATCGGTTCGGGTAATTACCGTCTGCTTTTCGCAGCCCTTCTGACGCACCGCGAACGGGGCGGAGACCTGGGCGGCACACTCGACCGGATAGCCGACAGCATCCGCGAGATTTATCGCCTGGAAAAACGCATCGAAACGCTGACAGCACCGAACCGAACCGCCGCCAGGTGGATGGGAGCAATGCCGGCGGTAATCCTGGGAATCCTGTACTTCATCGACCCCGAAGGCGTAACAATGTTGTTCACTGAAGAGGTAGGGAGACTCATCCTGCTCATTATTGTTGCGCTGAACATTGTCGGTTTCCTGTGGATACGCAAAATAGTGGCGATTGATATTTAGGGTTAGTAATTGGTAATTGGTAATTAGTAATTGGTCAAAAAAGACCTGATAACCACTTACGAGTTACTAATTACGAGTTACGAGTTACGAATTACGAGTTACGAATTACCAATTACGAATTACAAATATGGGCATAATTGCTTTTGAGACAACTTGCGTTGCTTTGGCATCGCTGGCGATTCTTACTCCGCTGAAGATCGCAACGGCTGTGGCGATTTTCTTGTTCGTATTTGTATTCATCATTGCGGTTTTCAGTCAGCGAGGGCGGGCAGAAATAACACCGGAACGGGAAATCGCCCTGGCCTCCGGGGCGACCGACCGCAGCACGGTCTTCGAGATGCCACTGCTCCAACCGGTAATGTGGCTGCTTCTGGTACTGGCCCAACGATTACCCATGCCCGGGTACAAGGCGAAATTTCGCAAG
>DAOVLV010000150.1 GCA_030631085.1 Planctomycetales bacterium
CCCCTTCGGAGCAATGGAGTTGAGCGTCAGATCAAGCAGTTTGTCGAATCTTATCTTGCCGACTTTGAGTGTTACCGGTGTGTCCTTTTTGATACCGACGTTCCTCAGTGCGTTCCAGTCTGCCCGGATGGTCAGGCCCGACAACTTCTCGTAATGCTTCAGTACGCGCATCAGCGGCATCTTCGCCAGCGAAACAGCGGGTATCTCCTTGCGAAGCCTCTGTGCGGGCGTTGGATTGCGTATAGGCCTTTTCTTCTCGACAGCGGCTTTTTTCGTCTTGGCCGGTTTGGGTTTGGACGATTTGGCGTTCTTGTCGGCTCCGAGGCCCGGCCCGGCGAACAACAACACAACCATCAATAACGCGATTGACCTGGTGATTTTCATGGCGACTCTCCTAAAGGTTCGGAAATCCTGAATTTTTTTCCATGGCACCGTCGGAGATATATATGAGTGCTCGCCCGGAATGTCCGATGCCACATATATTATATCGTCAATCGGGCGATATACAAAAGATTTTTTCGGGATTGTGGTAGGCTGGGTCGGAGCGACACATAGTGTCCCTATGGGAAGCGAAGGCCCACCTTAACGTTTAGATAAAGGTGGGCCTTCGGCCCAGCCTACCGTACCGTCCCGATGATTTCCGTGATGCTGCTGTGGTTGTGGGCTTCGAGGTATTCGGCGATACCGTCGCGGATTTCGGTCAGGCAGGCGGGATTGACGAAGGTTGCCGTTCCGACAGCCAGCCCCGTCGCGCCGGCCAGTAGGAACTCTATCGCGTCGCGGGTCGATTGCAGGCCGCCCATTCCGATTATCGGGACGCCCGCGTCTTTGGCTACCTCCGTCCAGACGCGATGAACCATATAAACGGCGATAGGCCTGATGGCTGGGCCAGAAAGCCCGCCGGTGCGATTGGCCAGCACCGGTTTGCGGGTCTCGATGTCGATAACCATCGCGCTGAAAGTGTTCACCAGTGAGAGCGCATCTGCGCCGGATTCGACGGCGGCACGGGCCGGTGCGGTAATGTCCGTTACATTCGGCGAAAGTTTGACAATCAGGATTTTGTTTCGACAGGCCTTGCGAGCAGCGGCTGTGATTTTGGCGACCTGTTCGCGGTCGGTACCGAACTGAATCCCGCCCTCTGCTACATTCGGGCAGGAGATATTCAACTCGACGCCCGATACGACCTCAATATCGTCAAGCCGCTCGATAACGGATACATATTCGGCGATACTCGCCCCGGCTACATTGACGAACACCGGAACGCCAAGCCGCTCCAACAGCGGAATCTTCTCGGCACAGAACGCCTCCAGCCCGATATTGGCCAGGCCGATGGCGTTGAGCAGCCCTGCGCGGGTCTCGACGATACGCGGATAATCGTTTCCCGGGCGCGGCGCGGGCGTGATGCTCTTGGTAACGAACGCCCCCAGCCCGCTCAAATCGACAAAATCGGCGTATTCGTCGGCATACCCGCATGTCCCCGAAGCCGTCATCAACGGATTGGCCAACTTCACGCCCGCAATGTCCACGCTCAAATCAATCATGGTTCGTAATCAGTAATCAGTAATTCGTAATTCGTAAAAATCCGCAATCCTCAATCCACAATCCGCAATTAATCTATTCCCAAACCAACTCGCCCGCGTCGAATACAGGCCCGTCTTTGCAGACGAGTTTGAACATCCATCCCGGCGGTTCGTCGGTTTTGACTTTTATTGCGCATCCCTGGCAGACGCCCATTCCGCAGGCCATGTGGCGCTCCATCGCCAGTTGACATTCTATCCCAGACGGGGTGCAAATGTCAGCAACGGCTTTCATCATAGGTTCAGGACCGCAGGCATAGACGACCATCTCTGCCGTTCGATCCCGCTCAAGCCATTGGGCGAAGGCTTCGTGCACCATACCGGCCTGTCCGAGCGAGCCGTCGTCGGTGGTTATCTCGAAGAAGCCCTTTTGCTCTTCGGTCAGAGGCAACGCCGATACCGTTCGTGCGCCCGCGAAGGCTTTTACGTCCCTGCCGGCTGACGAGAGCGATTCAGCCAGGTAAATCATCGGCCCGATGCCCGTTCCGCCGCCGATAACCGCTGCCAGCGGTTTATCCTCGCGGATTGCAAAACCGTTACCGAGCGGGCCTAACAGGTCGATTTCATCGCCGGTTTTGCGTTGGCAAAGCCAATTTGTACCGGGTCCGACAACGCGATAGAGGATGTCCAGTTCGACTGTCCCGTCGGTCATATCGCGTCGCCCAGCCAGGCTGAAAGGTCTGCGCAACAGCGGAATACGCCCGATGGTCTCTGGACCTGTCGGGTGCCGTGGTCGCGGTGTTTGCGACCACGTTAACGCCTGCGCATCCGCGTGGTCGCAAACACCGCGACCACGGCACCCGGTACATTGAATGTTGACGAACTGTCCGGGATGGCTTGGCGGGAAATTCTTCATACCCAGGCGAATGCGATAATGTTTCGGGCAGAGCGGGTCATTGGACAGCACGCAGGCTGTGAATACGCCCCTTGCGCGGGGTTCGGCGAGAGATTGCGTGTTTTGCGACGACGACATCGCCACTATCCTAAAAGGCGCCGACTCTCGCGTCAATGTTCGGCAAAGCAGCGGATGAATCGCGTCAGAGAAATCCTTGCAGTTTTTCGGCTTGTACCGGTACAATGCTTCGCAGGGAAAGAGGAACGATAGATTGGACTCGACTCATTCACAACCGATCGACCGGCACGCTGACGACGGTAAGCGCGATAGCGGGAAACCGCGATTGCATGAATACTTCCGAGCGATGTCTAAAGAAGGCGCAAGCGACCTTCATCTCAAGGCCGACGCTGCAGCGCGTCTGCGTCTTGGAACAAAGATCATTCCCGTCAAGGGCAAACCGTTGAGCGGTGACGAAATTGCCGCGATGGCCGAGGAAATCCTCGACGAACGTCAGCGAGCGTTCTTCGCCGAGATCGGTAGTATCGACGTGGCTGAAGAACTCGAAGGCGCAGACCGCTTTCGCATCAACATCTACCGTCAGCGAGGAAAGGTGAGTATCGCGGTACGCCGGGTCTCCCGGCTGATACCGTCGTTTGGGGAATTGAACCTCCCGCCACAGATACGTTCAATCGCCGAGAATATTTCCGGCGTGGTGCTAGTGGCGGGGATTACCGGGTCGGGTAAATCAACCACCATCGCCGCAATGATCGAGCACATCAACCAGACTCGCCCTTGCCACGTAGTTACCATCGAAGACCCTATCGAGTACCTTTACACCGATAAAAAAGCGCTGATAAACCAGCGCGAAGTCGGAATTGACGTTCCGGACTTCGCCTCGGCCCTGAAATACCTGATGCGCGAGGACCCGGACGTAGTGCTCATAGGCGAGATGCGGGACCGCGAGACGTTCGCAGCGGCGCTTCAGGCGGCGGAAACAGGGCATCTGGTATTCGGAACCATCCACTCTTCCGGCGCTGCCCAGACTATCGGGCGAATCCTCGACCTTTTCGACGCGGACTCGCGGGACCTGATACGTCAATCGCTCGGGTTCAATCTGCGGGCGATTATCTGCCAGAGGCTTCTTCCGTGCTTGGCAAAAGGTATTGACCGTGTTCCGGCAGTGGAGATTCTTTTGAACAATCCCTCCGCAAGGCAGATGATTGAAGAGAAACGGGACGCCGAACTGTCCGAAGTGATTCGCTCCGGCGAACATGAAGGCATGCAGGACTTCACCGCCAGCCTGCTCGAACTTATCGAAAAGGATTATGTGGACCCGAAGGTCGCATACGAAGCGGCCCCGAACCCGGATGAACTGAAAATGCGGTTGAAGGGTATTTCAGCGTCACGCACGGGAATGCGTGGGAGATAGTAATTGGTAATTGATAATTGGTAATTAGTAATTCGTAATTCGTAATTGGTAAAAAAATACCCGATGCCCAGTTACTGATCACGAATTACGAATCACGAATTACGAATTACGAATTACGAAATGATGATTGAATTGCTTGGTACAATTACGTTGGGCGCTGTTCCCGATCCGGGCGGATATTTTTCCGCAGTGAAGGTCATTGTTATTCTCGCCTTCATTCTACCCTGGCTTTGGGTGGCGACATGGATTAACAAGGATGCCGTTCGCGTACACACGTCGCAGTTACTCTGGAGCGTGCTGATTCTGCTTTTCGGTGCATTATCGGTGTTTATCTGGCTGATGGTTCCGCTGTATGTGGTCGGCCTGATTGTGTACATTCTGGCAACTTCTGCGGTAACGGGGGCATATGTAGCTCATCGCAACAAGCGGGTAGTGGCGACGGGGCGGGTGCTGACGGCAGAGCATCTGCGGAACTTCTTCGCTTCTGCCGGTAAGCCCAAGGTCGTCGAGGTTGTTCAGCACATCAAGATTTACGATAGTCTCGGTCGTCCTGTTTTTGCTCCGTCTGAAGGACCTGCCGAGAAACTCGAAGCCTACAATCTGGCGCAGGATTTTCTGAACGACGCGATTCTTTTCCGGGCGGAAGATATTGATCTGACCCCTGCCGGTGGGCAGGCGGCGGTGCGGTTCGTAGTAGATGGTGTGTTGCAGCGGCGTCCCGTCCTCGACCACGCCGAAGCCGAAGCCGTCATTGATTTCATAAAAGAGATTGCCGGGATGGACGTCGCCGACAATCGCCGCCCTCAGACCGGGAAGATAGGCGTCGAAGCCGGCGCCGTTACGACCGACATGAACGTAACCACCGCCGGGACCACGCAAGGGCAGCGGATGCAAATCAAAGTAGTACTCGAAGCAGTCAGGACCGACCTTGGCGGTCTCGGTATGAATGAGGACATTCATACCCGGCTTGAGGAGATAAACGCCGGCGACAACGGGTTGATACTCGTATCGGGCGCCAAGGCCAGCGGCGTTACCAGCACGTTATATTCCCTCCTCCGTCGCCACGACGCCTTCATCAAGCAACTCGTAACACTTGAATTGCGAAGCACAGTCGATCTGGAAAACGTCACGCAGTACCGATGCAAGGACCAGACGGAATTTGCCGGGCGATTGGCGTCGATTCTTCGGCGAGACCCGGACGTAGTAATGGTCGAGGACTGCCGAACGAGCCAGGCTGCAGATCTGATCTGTGAAGCGGCAGTGGAAAAAAGCGTGCTGCTCGGTTCTGCGGCGCCCTCGGCGCTGGCCGCCCTGGCGAAATGGGTCAAGATTGTCGGGAATGCCGATAAGGCGCTGACGCCGCTGAAGGTAGTTACTTGCCAGATGCTCCTGAGAAAACTCTGCCCAAACTGCAAAGAAGCATACGGGCCTCCGCGAGATATGTTGGCGAAGTTGAACTTACCGGCTGAAAAAATCAACAAGTTCTATCGTCCGCCGACCAAACCGCTGGTCGATGAGAAGGGTAATCCCTTTATTTGTCCCACTTGTCGCGGTACGGGTTACTATGGCAGGATCGGCGCGTTTGAATTACTGGAAGTAACCGACGAAATTCGGGAACTGGTAACGCAAAACGCACCACTGTCTCGCATAAAAGCCGCTTGCCGGAAAAATAAAATGCTATACCTCCAGGAACAGGCTCTGCGAAAGGTAATCGCCGGCGTAACCAGTATCGAAGAAGTCATTCGAGTATCGAAGAAAAAGTGATTGCCAATTTTCAATTGCCAA
>DAOVLV010000221.1 GCA_030631085.1 Planctomycetales bacterium
GCAAGTGTTTGCGCAGTAAAGAGTTGCAGATTTTGCCTTTGTTCCCAGTCGTTCCCATTCGTTCCGAATCGTTCCCAATTGTTCCGAATCGTTCCGAATCGTTCCGAATTGTTCCGAATTGGCCCGTTTCGGCCCGTTTTGGCGTGGCCACCGTCCTACTCCAGACGTGCGAGGATTTGTTTGTGCAGGGCGGGCATTGTGGCGCGATGCCGGCCCTGGATGTAGAAACTCTCACCGCCGTCGAAAACCGTGCGGACGAGGATCGTCTTGAAAGGGCGATAGTAATAGGCAGGCTCGGTGTCCGGTGGAGTGGTGGTCAAATCCTCCGGCAAGGCCATCAGGTCGAACACAGCCGTTGTGAAATGACGAATTTCCCGCCCCTCGGACTGTGCGACGTTCCGGGCCATGGAAAGGGCTTTGAGATAGACTTCCGGAGCCATGACAGCAGAGCCGTAGCACATCATCACGCCGCCTTCGAGTTTTTCGATAAATCGGGCGAAGATGAGAAAATCCCGCCCGCTTGCTGCCCCTGCGGCAGAAGCGTCGAAGTTGGGATGAGCGTGGATAATGTCGTAGCCGATACCCACGTGGACGGTAACGGGAATGCCGAGTTCGTAACCGGCGGCAAAGATGCTGACGTCGCTGTGGGGATAATCGCCGGTGGCGATTTCACGTCCGACGGCTTCGCCAAGCCCCAGACCCTCGGCGGCAGCGACGGATACAACGTCATTGAGTCGCCCCGTTTCGGCCCACAGGCCGAACTGTCCGGCGCGGATGTATTTGGCTACGGATTCGCTGGTCGCTCCGATTCGCGCCAGTTCGTAATCGTGAATAATCCCGGCTCCGTTCATCGCGACGATATCGACAAGTCCCCGCCGCATCAGGTCAATGACGTATCGACTAAGCCCGTCCTTTATGACGTGAGCGCCCATCATCAGCACAACCACTCCGCCTTGGCTACGAGATTGAACAATCCGCTCGGAAACGACGCCCAGAGATTCGTGCTCGAATACTTCGTCTGTCTGACCGACCTTCAGGAGGTCCGAAATATGCACGAGGTTTTCCCGCTCAGCCAGAGGTTTGAGTGTCAGGCGCGACGTATCGAATGTTTCGTATCGGCTTGCCATAATTTCACCAGCCCCTTTATCGCCCAAACGGAAAGGAAAGTCCAGCGCGTAGGCCGGGACGGAGCGCAGCGGAGTCCCGGCTTTTCGCTACCTCGAAGTTGTCGGGACTCCGCTGCGCTCCGTCCCGACCTACGGTCAATTCCGATTGTAACGAATATGCGGTCTTTGTTGGTCAAGTGGGTCAGTTAATTTGACGATACGAAACACGCAGCGGTATATCCGGACTATAAGGAACGAAAATGTACCTGAATCATTACAAATTGAAGGAACTTCCATTCAGCGTAACTCCTGATCCGAAATTCCTTTACCCGACTTCCCAGCACCGCACGGCTCTGAATCACCTGCTGTTCGGTATCCGGCAACGGAAGGGGTTTGTCCTGCTGACCGGGGAGGTCGGAGCGGGAAAGACCATGCTGTGCCGAAAACTGCTGAATAGCCTGGGCGAAGATTATCACACCGCACTGATCCTCAACCCGATGCTGACGGCTACGCAACTGCTTCGGGCAATTGTGGCGGAATTCGGTATCGGCGATCGCTGCCACGACCGCCTCTCCTGCATCACCCGTCTTAACCGTTTCCTGCTGGGGGTTCACGAGGCTGAACACGACGCCGTTCTCGTCATCGACGAGGCCCAGGATATGTCGAAGGAACTGCTGGAGACGGTCCGCCTGCTGAGCAACCTGGAGACTGATTCGCGCAAACTGCTCCAGATTGTACTGGTCGGTCAGCCGGAACTTCGACAAAAAATCAACAGCCCGTCCCTCCGGCAGTTGTCGCAGCGGATAACGGTTCGCTATCACCTCTCTCCAATGAGCCGGAGCGAGACGGCAGAGTACCTTCGCCATCGCCTGGCCATCGCCGGCGCAGGCGATGCGGTGAACTTCGACGAAGAGGCAATCGACGAGATATATAACTACACCGGCGGGACGCCCAGACTGATAAACGCCATCAGCGACAGGACACTCCTGGCGGGGTTCCTCAACGGTGCCGAAAGCATCAACGGAAAAACAGTCCAACTCGCCATCGGCGACATGAAGGAGGCTGCCTGATGAGCCTGATAAATGAAGCGCTCAAACGGGCCGAAGTAATCGGTCAAAACACAAAAACGCCGGACGCTAAACGTTCGACGCACGGTATAGAGCATCTTTACGACGACCATGCCACCGGTAGAAAGCCCCCACCAGTCGCGGTAACGGAAGAAATTTCTCGTCTTTTGCGGAAAGATCAGACGAGCCTGCGAGGCGCTTCGGCATTGGGTGTCTGCGTAATCGCTTCGGTGGCGGTGATAATGCACCTGACACTACCATCGGAGCAGCGAAGTCCTGTCGAAGCCGAAGCCGGCGGAGCCACCGCAACACTCGAAACGCAAACGCCGACCGCCGACGAAAAAACCGAGGCTGCACCCGACGAAACGCCCGAAAAATCCACCGTTGCCGCACTGCAACATGCCATCGCCGGCGTTCTGAATCCCAGCACCGCCAAAACACCGGAAAACACACCACCGCCGGAACCTGTCGAGACAATTCAACCAGACACCGACGAGCGGAATATCGACGACAAACCGGAGGCCGTCAAATTCACACTCAGCGGAATACTGGCATCAGGCAACAAAGGCTATGCCATCGTCAACAACCAGATGGTAACTGTCGGGGACAACATCGACGGCGCGAAAGTCATTACCATCGGCAAGCACCATGTCGTGCTGGAAAAGGACTCAAAGCGATTCACACTGCGAATGTAATGCGTGGTTACATGCCTAAATGTTTTCGGGCACTGGAGCAGGTCCTGCAGCCTTCCCATGTGCAGAGCAGCACGTCGGGCTTATCCTTGATCATCTCGCAAACCGTTTCGATGACATCCGAACCTCGCATCAGCAGGAGTTTGGCTCCGCCAAGTCGGCCATCGGCTAATTGGTCTTTTCGGCGGAGAGGATAATCTATCGCACCGAAAGCGACGCTGCACGAAGGTGAAGTGTCCAGTTGATGGCTGATAATAATGCCGTCCGGAAGGCGCACTTTGATTGAGGATATCTTGAAAAACGACAGGACTTTCACGGCTCCGGCGTGTTCTTCTCCGACGTGGACGGTGGTGTTTGTATTGTTGGCGACGCCGATCATGAGGATTTTCCCGCCCATTTTGGCGAGGCGGTCGAGGGGGCTGTCCGCCCCGACCGTACGGCAATCCAGGTGGCCGCGAGTAAGCGCATCAGCGTCGGGACCGATGACCGCCACCGAGTGTGTCGGGTGGAGGCTTCGGACAGCGCCGGGCCATTTCATGCCCATCTCCGGGATAATGCCCGTAGAGGAAGGCGTCTTATCCGGATCGAAATACAGTTCGCCCGCCAAAGGGCCGTTGAACGTCGGGAACATCAGATTGCCTTCCGGGCCGATTACGTCGAGCAAAGCCTGGATGAGCGTTCTCGGCCCGCCATCGACCGGACCGATACTTCGGAACGAACTGTGCACGACCAAACTGTCGCCGGTTTCCAATCCAACCTGGCGAAAGGCAGCGGCAATATCCGAACCGGTCAGCGGCGTTTTATCAGACACAAGATTTTTTCCTTATACCGGTATGGAGGGTATCAAAAACCAAACATGATCGTCCCCATCATCGGATAGAGCAGCACGAACTTTGTGGAGAATGGGATTTTGCCCCGGCTTTTCAATAGCAGACCCTCGCGGTCGGGCTTGAAGACCGCGATCTCAGGCCCGAGCATTCGGACCATCTTGTTGGTTGATGGTAGTGAAGCCAAAGGAAAGAATTCCTGTGCGCCTTCCGACTGGACGGCCTGCATAAGCATCGGCCAGAACAGTTTTGTGATTGCGGCAAGGTCCATCACGAAGATTCCCGATCCGTCGCCGGTGAGTTTCAGTAATTTTTTGCCTTTACTATTCGGCTCGAACCCGCCGGTCTTGTCGAGAGCAGTGTCTATCGCGGATTTGAGAGCATTATCGTTGAGGGCGATTACGGCGCGATCCTTCATGACAACAATGCGAACCATCTCGCCGATATGGCGGATGGGAATCTTTCGATATTGCTTGGCCGGGGCGGGGCGACCCTCGGCATCAACTTCATTCTGCCGTTCCGCTCCACCGGCGAGTTTAATCAATTCGTCGATTGCATTGACCGCCTTGGCGCGATCTTTGATACCGAGCACCGCACCGACCGGAGGCCCGCCGCCACCCATCATCCCCACCATCGCCTGCAACTCCGTAACAAAACCGGCTACATTACCGTCCGACGCATCAATCAAGGCCTCAATCTGCTTGATGATTTTCGCAGTCTTTTCATCGACCTTCTTCTCGGCCGGTTTGATTGCGGGTCCTCCAACACCTTCCACCGTTACCTCGGTTTTTCCCCCAAACGGCACTCCCTTCGACGCCATAATCATGGCAGTTATCATTTTCGTCAGCGC
>DAOVLV010000410.1 GCA_030631085.1 Planctomycetales bacterium
GCCTTCCAGGAAAACGCATCCTCAAATTCACTGTTCATCGAATACCGCAAGGTCCCCTCGATAAAGAGGCTCAAAGGCCTCATCAATCGCGCCCACAAGCGCGGGCTTCGCGTGGTGCTGATGCCGATAGTCCTCCTGGAGAAGCCCAGACCGCGGGAATGGCGGGGAAGAATTAACCCACCCGACCCGAACTACTGGTGGAACCACTACGAAAACTACATCCTCTTTTACGCCCAAATTGCAGCCGAGACAAAAACCGAAGTGTTTATGGTCGGTTCGGAGATGGTCGATCTGGAAGACCAGACCCGCCGATGGCGACAACTTATCAAAAAGGTCAAAAAGGTCTATAAAGGTCAACTCAGTTACTCGGCCAACTGGGACCATTACGAAGACATCGACTGGTGGGACGACCTGGACCTGGTAGGAATGACCGTCTATTACGACCTCGTCGGTAACAAGAAACCTACGCTGGACGTGATGCTGAAATCCTGGGAGCCTATAAAGAAGAAAATTCTCGCCTGGCAGCGGAATAAGGTCAGAAAGCCGATACTGTTCACCGAGGTCGGCTGGCCCAGTCAGAAAGGATGCGCGAAGGAACCCTGGAATTATTACGGCTCGAAGACGCCCGACCCGGTAACGCAGGATAATTGCTTCAAGGCGTTTTTCGAGACCTGGCGGGGCGAAAAGACCATCGCCGGAGTGCTGATCTGGGAATGGCGAAATCACCGCGAACAGGTCGGCGGAATGGAAGATACCTCTTATGTCCCGACGGGGAAACCGGCCATGAAGACAATTCGCAAATACTTCGGTTCGCCCGGCGCGCTTCCACGCACCATGCCCGCCACAACGTCGGTCCCCGCTACCGCACCTGCTACCACGACTAAACCGGCAAGGTAAATACCCGCGGAGACGGAAAAATTTACCTAATCCGCAAAATCGTTACTCAACCACGCCAATTTTACCGCCGATGTTCCTATATCATGTATCAGAGTTATTTTGGGAAAGGATAACCGAATGGTAACATTGCACACGGATGGGCACGTCGAGTTTCGCTTTTACAGGCCTGATGCAGCCGGGGTGTTCCTTAGCGGCGATTTCAACGGTTGGCGCAACGATCAACTCAATATGATCCGCCAGGACGATGGTTACTGGATACTTCGTCTCCCGCTTTCAGAAGGCGATTACCGCTTCCGATACGTTGCCGACGGGCAATGGTACACGGATTTTTCCGCCTTCGGCGTCGAGCCGGGACGATTCGGGCTTAATAGCGTCGTTCGCGTCCCACCGACAGCGACACCGACCGCCATCGCGGCATAAAGACGGGGGATGCGCTTCCATTTTAAGTGGCGAGGTTATACACTACGGCACAGTTACAGGCTCAGGGCTAGTCCCTGTGCCGACACTGCTCATTGAAACAGAACAGGAAATATCGATGCCGGTTCGAATAACAATTGACAAGGAAAAAATCACCTCGTTTTGCAGGAAGAACCACATTCGCCGCCTTGCTTTGTTCGGTTCTGTTATACGCGACGATTTTGGCCCGAACAGTGACGTGGATGTACTGGTGGAGTTTGAACCGGGACGCGTCCCTGGCTTGGCGTTTTTCAGGATGCAGAATGAGATGTCCGAAATTATAGGCCGGAAGGTTGACCTGAACACCTTGCAGGATTTGAGCAAATATTTCCGCGAGGAAGTGTTGGCTGAAGCGGAGGTTCAGTATGACGCGGCGTGATACAACAGTGCGTTTGCGGCACATGCTTGATTATGCGCGCGAAGCCCATGAAACGGTCTGCGGGAGAAAGCGTGAAGACCTGGATGATGACAGGCAACTTAATCTTTCGTTGGTGCGATTACTGGAGATTGTCGGCGAGGCTGCGGCAAGAGTCCCGACGGACGAACGAGAGAAATATCCGGGAATTCCCTGGTCTGAAATCGTCGGGTTGCGGAATCGCCTGATTCATGGATACGATCAGGTGAATTTCGATCTTCTTTGGGAGATTGTTCAAAACGACCTCCCGCCGCTGATTACCGAACTGGAAAAGATGCTACCTGGGAATGATTCGTAATCTTGATCGCATCGTAGGGGTGGATAGTCCGGCAGGTAATGTATAGACTACCCTGCACTATGCCTCAAAAAAGACCCATAGTCGTAGTGTCTGAACCTCTGGACGATGCCGCACTGGAATATCTCGCCGCTCACGCCGAGGTCCGTCGGGCC
>DAOVLV010000165.1 GCA_030631085.1 Planctomycetales bacterium
GCAAGGGTAACACTCGAATCGACATAGCGTAACTCCAGAAAGTCAGGATATTCCATAGGCGTGAATCGACAGGATTCCCGCTGTCAGAAGCAGCGCGCCCATTATAACGACGCCGACGGCGCCGGCAATTCGTCCCGCCTGCGCCGGTGGGTGCGTATGCCCGGCGGACGCGCCCCAGCACAACCATTCACCCGCCAGAAGCGCCGCAATCGCACAGATAAGTCCCAGCGCCCCAGCAGGCAATATCGACTCGAACTCGCCGAAAAGCCCCCTTATTCCCACCCATAACAGCAATACTCCCAAAGCCGCCGTTACCACCGTCCCAATCCATTTGTTCATAACTACAACCTCCCTGCTGTCCTGAAAAGCCGCTGTACAGTCAGGTCGAGGATTTGCTTTATGGTTTCGGATTAACGACCACCGCTTCGGGCTTATCGCCTCGCCGAACGATGAAATTAATCGATTTCGTACTGCCCGCCTTGGTAAGGGCGTCGAGTATGCTTCCCACCGATTCAGCCGATTTCACTGACCTGTCATTAATGGCGGTAATTATATCTCCGGGGCTCAGTTTTCCAAGAGCCGCCGGCGAGTCCCGGCGGATCATCGTTACGATAACACCGTCTTTCTGAAGCGGTTTGTCCCGCCCGACATGCCGGTCCCACAGTACCAGGTCGCGTGCGGCTATGCCCAGAGGCTTATTGTAGTAATGTGTCGCCTCGTGGGGACTTGTCGGCATCGCCGCCAACTCCACCTGCACCGTCTCCCGCTTACCCTTACGCAGAATGGTCAGCGAAATCCGAGAACCCACCTTCCGGTGAAACAAACGCCTTGTAAATTCGGCAACGGTAAATTCAGGAGTGGCCATTTTTTCCAACGGGACACCCTCGAAAGCGACTATGGTATCTCCCTGCTTGATGCCCGCTTTCGCGGCGGGGCTGTCAGGGATAACCTGACCGACCATCGCCGCCGTTACGCCGCCGAGATTCTTTATGGTCTCCGCCAGCTCACCCCCGACAGGATAGAAACTCACCACTCCGGTCCACGGTAGTTTTTTCACGCTCGCCGGATCGCTTAACGCACCGATAAACTCCTCGACCGGCATAAAGAACCGCCCAGTCTGGCGCCCACTCAGCCCTACATTGGTCCACTTGCCACCCAACATAAGCCTATACTCTATGGGTAGTTGCGAGGCAACAATTCCGACGGCCCGACCGTCATCAGTGAACACCGGCGAGGATGAATTGGTAAGTTCGCCGCCGCTGATATAGACAAGATGCTGCGGAAGGCGGATCACCGACGAAACCATACCCGTACCGAGATACGGAACATTACCCATCTGCGGACCTAACAGACCAACCGAAATAACCCGATAACCGAGCCGGAGTTCGGACGCGCGGGCAAAACGTACCTCGGAAAATTTGTGCCCCTTTTCCGCCCGAATAAACGACAGACCCGTTTTCGGATCCACGCCTACAAACGCCGCTTTAATCTTCTTACCACCGACACCGGGAGTTATGAGGACAAAATCCTTCAACTCCCCCGCAGGGATACCGCTCGGTATGTCGCGGGTCATGAACAGATTCTTCGAGGCGTCTATGCAGACGCATTGTCCACTGCGCGGACGAGGCGGAATAATCTCGCGGTCGATAGTATATTCCAAACGTGCCAACGCACCGCTTACACGAGAAACCAATTTTGATACCGACTGTTTCGGGCTATCTTTGGCGGATTGAGCATTCGCCGCCATCGGCATACACAAAGCAATTAATGCAACCAGATATCTTTTACTGTTCATTAGCGTTTCCTTTTCTGTCGTTTTGCCACACCTTCAACTCCACGGTCAGCCGCTGCCGACCGCTCATACCAAAACCCGCCGGCGCTTGGGCGAAAATACCTCAAACAGATAAAAAGCACCAGCCCCAGGACCATCATACCAAGTGAAGTGTATTGATTGTGTGTTAATTCCAGTTTGAGGAGGTTGTGCGGATTGTCGCCACGTATCCCCTCCAATGCGAACCGCGTAATCGGATACAGAATGAGCATCAGCGAAAAGACCTCCCCTTCACGCCGACGAAGCCGGGAATAGCACAACAGCAAACCTGTAATGAGCAGGGCATTGATCACGCCGAATACCTGTGCAGGCTGAACCGGTAGCGACCGTAATTTTTTATCCGCTTCACGAGCCTGTTCGCCAGTGAGTTCCAACGGAGTCTTCAGGATCGGTCCACCTTTGGTATTATGCAGGATTCTTCCGCTTGAGTCTCGCACGAACAACCACGGCGGGAGGTCTTTGACATCCAGGCCGCCATGATCAGGACCAACGGCAACCTGGTGGGAATAAACCGGTGAAACCGACGAACCGCCGAAGACATTGGCTTTATCATCCAGAAGCAGAAGCGGACGCGAGGCATAGGGAAACCGCATCGCAAGGGGATAATCGGTATTGCACCTTCCGCCATAGCAGCAACCGTTCAGCGTACAACCCATCCGCCCGAAGGCCAGACCCAGCATTACGACCGGGGCGAGAATGTCCAGATACCTGCGAATCGGTAGCCGCTTCACACGCAGATACACCCAAACCACCACCACCGCGAGAACTACCCCGCCGAAATATATCAGCCCGCCGGAAGTAATATCGAGAATCTCACCCATCGGGTCGCTGCGCCATGCGAACTGGTCCTGCCATTTTTCAATTACATAGGCCAGCCGAGCGCCGACAATCCCGCTCACGAGCGACAGCAGCCCGACCGTAACAATCACATCGGGGCTTTCGCCGAACCGCTTCGCACGCCTCCGGGCAAGGAACGTACTGCATATAAACCCCAGCACAAGCATCAGCCCGTACCCGTAAATACGCAAAGCAACAGAATGACCAAAAAGGTTAACCTGTCCGAAATCTATGATTACCTGCTGCATAAACTGCAATGCTAAATGAAAAATGATAAATGATAAACTAAAAAAGTATTCAGTGATCAACAATCGGCGTTGAGCATTTTTCATTTAGCATTTTTCATTTCCACGAACATATTGTCAATCAGCCTGGCTGATGGAAATTTCACCGCAAGAGCGATAACTACGTCGCCTTCGATTTCCTCGACGGCAGCAAGACTGTCCGGATCGACTATTGCCACGTAATCAACCTCGCCAAGCGGAGCTTTCTCGCCCAGAAGGCTCTGGACGCTCTCGATTACTCTGGCGGCGGTTCTTTCGCCTTCGCGTATAAGCCGCTCCGCCAGACAAAGCGATTCATACAATGCCGGCGCTTGGGTGCGTTCAGCATCGTCGAGGTAGGCATTCCGGCTTGACATCGCCAAGCCGTCGGCCTCGCGGATGGTCAGACAGACCGCAATTCGCAACGGCATGTCAAGATCGGCGACCATCTTCCTGATAACGGCTGACTGCTGATAATCCTTCGCCCCGAAATAGGCTACGTCAGGCCCGACGATATTGAAGAGTTTGGCTACGACGGTACATACGCCGTCAAAATGCCCAGGCCTGTGCCGCCCTTCCATCGACTCGGTAAGTCCCGACACGCTTATGGTCGCGGCGAAGCCGTCGGGGTACATCTCACCGGCAGACGGGGCGAAAACCGCATCGACGCCGTGCGATTCGCACCCAGACAAGTCGTTCTCGACCGGACGTGGGTAACTGCTGAAATCCTCATTCGGGGCGAACTGCGTTGGATTGACGAAGATGCTCACGACGACGAAATCGCACTCGCCGGCAGCGGCATCTATCAGGCTGAAATGCCCCTCATGCAGAGCGCCCATCGTCGGCACAAGACCTACAAGCCCTGCCCCACCAACTCGTGCATCGGCGACAAGTCGTCGAATTTCGTCAATGGTTTTTGCTACTTTCACTTACAAGTGCTCCCGAATATCGCTAAGCAACTGAACCCGCGATGACTCTTGGCGCAAATCAACTTCGCCGACATCGATATTTATAACCGGGCAATCGACGGCTGGGACAATTTCCCGGTACGCCTCGCGCATCCGGGCGAGAAAATCGGCGCTGAAAACCTTTTCGTACCGTCGGCCTCGGCGGGCAATCCGCTCCAACAGTATATCCTCGGACCCATCCAGATGAATCAAAAGGTCCGGGGGCTTGACTATCTCGCCCACCGCACCGGCCAGGCGGCGATAGACGTCGAGGTCGTCGTTAGACAAATTCGAGGCTGCATATACGGCGTCCTGGCAAAAACCGTAATCGCTGATAAGACTCTCGCCGTCCGTCATCCCATCAGGATTCAACTGTCCCAGGCGTGAAAACAGGAAATACAATTGCGCAGGCAGAGCAAATTCCGCCTGGCCAAGGAAGAAATCGGCAAGGAACGGGTTGCCCGCGTAATCCTCGTAAATAATCCTGGCCTGTAGTTCCGCCGCCAGCGCTTCTGCCAGCGTCGTCTTACCGACGGCAGGAGGGCCTATGATGCTTATTAGTATGATGCTCATAAAAATCACCAAACAGCAGAATCAAGGTGGGCCTCCGCTTCGCTCCGGCCCAGCCTACGGTTTCATCGCCGCCAGCAGTTCGGCGACTGTCTTATGCAACACCGGGTGGACGACCTGCCCGGCTATTTGCGCGAGCGGCTCAAGAACGAACAGCCTCTCGTGCATTCGCGGATGAGGCAGAGTCAGATTCTCGCTTTGGCGAATCACCTCGTCGAACAGTAGCATGTCCAGGTCGCAAGTCCTTGGCCCCCAACGCTGTTCGGATTTGCGGTCCCGTCCGAGTTCGACTTCGATTTCCTGCATGACAGTCAGCAACGATTCAGCCTCAAGAGTAACGACCAGCATCGCGGCAGCGTTCATATACTTGGGTTGATCCTGCGGGCCACCGACCGGTTCGGTCTGAATAAAGTTGCTTACCTGACGGACAGATACGCCATCGCGTCCGTTCAGCAGTTTCAGCGCACGCATAAGCGTCTGCGCCCGAGGCTCAATGTTCCCGCCCAAACCAACATAAACTACGTGCTCCATACCATCCTTTTGCTATCAACAAAAAAACTTGAACCACAAAGGACACAAAGAGCACGAAGAGAAAAAAAGAATTTCAATTTTTTTTCTTTGTGTCCTTTGTGCCCTTTGTGGTTCATTCTTTTAGAACGTTCACCAGGTCAGTTTCTCCAATCGGCGGATGGCTTCTTCGATTCGCTCGACCTCGACGGTCAGTGCCGCTCGGAAATAACCTTCGCCCGTCGGCCCGAACCCGATACCGGGTATGAACACGACGTCGGCTTCGGCAAGGCATCGCCTGGCGAATGTCATCGAATCGATCCCATCGGGGCATCGGCACCAGACGTAAAACGTCGCAGCCGGTGGGGAAACCTCATATCCCAGC
>DAOVLV010000295.1 GCA_030631085.1 Planctomycetales bacterium
GAGTATAAGAAAGAAAATGCGAACTGACGTTCTGGAATCCCAAACGCCAGCCCGCATGTTTATTGGTCAAAATGAACTCGATAACCGAATTCTTATGGCCTATGGGATGATTGTGATTTAGTTAATGAAAGTCCACAATGAGTTTACTCGTTACAGGTAGTATCGGAATTGACACGGTTGAGGCGCCGTCCGGGAAGGTGGTTGATGCACTCGGCGGGTCGAGCGTTTATTTTTCATATGCTGCGGGGTTTTTCGGGCCTGTGCGATTCGTCGGCGTGGTCGGCGAGGACTGCCCAGCCGATTTTCTCAAGCCGCTGCACGATCATCCCAATATCGACATGGCAGGCCTGGAAATCCGCGAAGGCTCCAAGACATTCCGCTGGCATGGCAAATATCACGAGGATGTCAACGAGCGCGACACAGTGGCGGTCGATTTGAACGTCCTGGCTGAGGCTGGGCCTGTGATCCCCGAAAAATTCCGCGACAGCAAATACGTTTTTCTCGCCAACACGCATCCCGCCCTCCAGGTTGAACTGCTCGGTCAACTTACCGCTCCGGAGCTGGTCGTAGCCGACACTATGGACCTGTGGATTAACGCCGAACGCGAAAGCCTGATGGGTTTGCTGGAGCGAATTGACGGGCTGGTGCTGAACGACTCGGAGGCGAAATTGCTGACCGGCCAGCCGAACGTTGTCCAAGCCGGTATGGAAATAGCGAAGATGGTCAGCCGATTCGTCGTCGTCAAGAAGGGCGAGCACGGTAGTTTGCTGTTCGCCGACGGGGGCGTATTCACATTCCCAGCCTGGCCGGCTGCCGGCGTGGTCGATCCGACCGGAGCGGGCGACAGTTTCGCCGGCGCGATGATGGGTTTTCTGACTGCCCGGGACAGTATCGACACGGCCACCCTCCGCCGGGCAATCGCCTGCGGAACAGTAACGGCCAGTTTCAACCTCGAAGACTTCTCGCTGAACCGTTTTTTCCAAATCAGTCAGGCCGACATCGAAAACCGTCTGAAGCAGTTCGAGGAATTGACGAGATTCTGATAGTAACATGGCCGTCTCGGCCATGGGTTTTGAAACGCACGGGCGAGACGCCCGTGCTACGTGTCGCGCGGAGATACATATGTCCCTTCGTACATTTCTTGCACTGCCGTTGAACGAAACAATCGTTGAGCGTCTGGTTGAAGTTCAGCAGTCGCTGTCGTCGGCTGGTGCGCGGGTGCGATGGGTGGATGGGGAAAATCTTCACCTGACGATAAAATTCCTCGGCGACGTTACAGACGAGCAGTTACCGGAAGTCTGCCGAGTGGCTGAAGAATCGGCGAGGCAGATTGAACCGTTCGAGTTTTCTGTCGCGCAGGTGATTTCTATCCCGCAGGCCGGGGCGATGAGGATGGTCTGGGTCGGTATTGACGAGCAGACGGGAAAATTAAACAGACTTCACGAACTTCTGGAAGAATCTTACGCGGAGATGGGATTCGGCAAGGAGAGCCGTTCATTTCGTCCGCACCTGACTTTGGGACGGGTCAAGAGCGGGCAGAACGTAAAGCAACTTCGTGCCGCAATCGATGAGATTGCAGAGGCCGAATTCGGTATTGCATCAATAAATGAGATGATCGTTTTCTCATCGCAGCTGACGCCGGACGGTCCGATCTATTCGCCGATGACGAAGGTAAAGTTGGGGAGCGGTTGACATTGCGTCAAAGATAAGTAGATTTTCTAAAGAATCGCACTTGCGATACCCGAACAGATACCTTACAGTCTTTCCGATATGACAGGACTGATTGAAGGTAAGGAGAACAGCAGATGGCGAAATCGCCCAGCAGTAACAAATCAGCAGCCGTTGCGGATCAGCGTCGTGAAAAGGCGCTCGAGACGGCATTGCAGCAGATTGAGAAGAACTACGGCAAAGGCAGCATTATGAGGCTCAGCGACGATCAGATCGTTCCGATTGATGGTATATCGACGGGTCCTTTGAGTCTGGATTTGGCGCTGGGCGGGCAGGGGGTGCCCTGTGGCAGGATATGCGAATTGTATGGCCCGGAGGGCGGCGGAAAGACGACGCTGGCGTTGCACGTAATCGCCAACGCCCAGGCCAACGGCGGCGTGGCGGCGTTCATCGACGCCGAACACGCGCTCGACCCGACCTGGGCGAGGAAACTCGGCGTGAAACTCGACAGCCTGCTCATCTCCCAGCCTGACACGGGCGAACAGGCTTTGGAAATCTGCGAGATGCTCGTCCGCTCAAACGCCGTCGATGTGATAGTAATCGATTCGGTCGCTGCCCTTATCCCACGGGCCGAGATCGAGGGCGATATGGGCGCTACGCACGTCGGCCTGCAGGCTCGCCTGATGAGCCAGGCGATGCGGAAACTCACCGGCGCAATCGCCAAGAGCCGCACCTGCGTAATCTTCATCAACCAGATACGGATGAAGATTGGCGTGATGTTCGGAAACCCGGAGACGACTCCGGGCGGGCGGGCGTTGAAGTTTTATTCATCCGTCCGTATCGACATCCGGCGTGTCTCGACGCTCAAGGAAGGCGACCGCGCCGTCGGAAACCACGTCCGCGCACGCGTCGTCAAGAACAAGATCGCCCCGCCGTTCCGCACAGCCGAGTTCGACATTATGTTCGACAGCGGAATAAGCGTCGTCGGCGACGTGCTCGACCTCGGAGCCGACAACGACGTCGTTACCAGGAGCGGCTCGTGGTACAGTTTCGGCGACGTCCGTCTCGGGCAGGGCAAACCCGCAGCCATTACCTTCCTCAAGGACAATGCGGACCTATACGAAGAAATCCGCGCCGCGGTGATGGAGAAACTCTCTTCGCACGCGGATAAGAAGTAACGAATAATCCGGATTTTTTGTAGATAAAAAGAAAGGAGCATTATTATGAGAATTGCCAGGAATCTGTTTGTGTGTGTGTTTGTCGCCGCCGGGCTATGGATTGCTGTTGCGAGCGGGCAGGGCCGAGCCAAAGCGCCCGATAAGACCGCTTCAGTAAAAGCGCCGGGCGGGGTCAAAATCGTACCGGCTTCCATCGAGGAAAAACGCCGGAAGGACCTTATCCCGAAAAAAACAAGGTGGGGTAGTATTCCTCCGGAGTTGAAACTGACGCTCCACGTCGTCGGCGACGCAGCCGCCAAGGCCAAACGCTTCGGGCGGGTCAAGATCACCAAGGCGGTCGATGATACCGGGGAAAACCTCATCAAGACCTCTTCGACCTTCAGCCGGAGCGAGGGCATGGCGACGGTTGATAAATGGAAAAAGCAGGGGGTTACGAACGGCTTTTCCGTGGAATTGAAGCTCAAGCCATCTGCGCGAAAGGCTGCGAAAATCAGCACACTCAAAGGTTCGTTCGTACTGCTGACGGGTGGAAAAATCGTCGATGTTACAATCGCCGACGTAATTGCACATGCCGGCAAAGAAGTCAAAGACGCAGCCTTGGCCGAGGCCGGCGTCAAACTCAAAATCGGTTCGCAGACCAAAGGCGGAAAAGTCGTTGCTTACACTGTCGAGGGCAATACGGACGTAGTAGTGGGAGCCGAACTGGTGGACGCAGCGGGCAAGGTTGTCAGAAGTTTCGGCGGATGGCAGCAATCGGGTAAAGGACCGAAGGTTTA
>DAOVLV010000205.1 GCA_030631085.1 Planctomycetales bacterium
ACCCCATACGAAGTCGCAGGGCTTGATAAGCATCTAAAGGCCAAAGGGTGGCGTCTGGTCAATCGCCTGCGGCGGGACAAAGACGTGGCGATGATTAAATTCGGCCTAGTAACATGCGCAACCTTCAACACGCTCGCTCCGTCCAAACTCGCCGACGACCTTCTGACTTCCGAAACGGTGGAACTTGCCAGTTACGTCGAAGGCGACGCCGTTATCGTCCGCACCAAAGACGCCAAGGCCATTATCAAATCATCCGACGGAAAGACGTTCGAGTATAAGCCTCTCGTCGGCGACCCGCTCAAACTCAACAGAAAAGGTAAAATTGACGGGCAGGAACTGCTCAATGCCGCCACCGACAGCAAATGCGAATATCCCGACCCGCTGTACCGACTCTGGCGGGCACATTTCGGGCTGGTCGAAAACCCACCGGATGTTATCGTCAGCCTCCATGACCAGTATTGCACAGGGTCGGCGTTTTTCTCGGGCGTTATGGAAAGGGCATCGACCCACGGCGGATTGAACTGGGCCAACTCCGCAACGTTCATCATGTCCACCGCCGGGACCATTCAGGGACCGATCCGAAGCGAGGACATACCCGACAAAATGGGAAAAATCTTCAGCCGACCGTTCCCGGCGATGAAATAAACTTTGTAACAGGTGTCGTCCAGAGGAGAAAAAATGTTACCCGAAGAAGTTACGAAATATCTGGCGTCTCATCGTCAGGAACACCTTGAGCAGTTGTTCGAGGTGCTGCGTTTCCCGTCGATCAGTTCGCAGAGCGCCCACGAGGCCGACGGCTTGGCCTGTGCCGAACATATCGCCGGACATCTGCGAGGGCTGGGGTTCTCCGCCGAATTGCGACCATGGCGGAAACATCCGATTATTCTGGCCAGAAGCACGCCTGAAATTGCCGATCCGTCGGCTCCGACGGTGCTGATTTATGCCCATTACGACGTCCAGCCGCCCGATCCGGTGGACCTATGGACCAGTGGGCCATTCGAGCCGACCATCCGCGACGGAGCAATCTATGCCCGCGGCGCAAGCGACGATAAGGGGCTGCTGATGTCCTGTATCAACGGATGCGAAGCCTTCATCCGCACCGTCGGACGACTGCCGATGAACGTACTGTTCTTCTCCGAGGGCGAGGAGGAGATCGGCTCGCCGGAACTGGAGGATTTTATAACGGCCGCCGCTGATGACCTCAAAAGCGACTTCGCACTCGTGATGGACCTGGGTTTCTTCGCACCCGGGATGCCGACGATCCTGACAGGCCTGCGCGGACTGGTGTATCTGGAATTGACGCTGAACGGTCCGTCAGCCGACCTTCACAGCGGTCAGCACGGCGGCGCGGTGGCCAACCCGCTCAACGCCCTGGCCAAAATGATCGCCGCAATGCACGACGAGGACGACAGGGTAACGCTACCGGGATTCTACGACGACGTAGCCGAACCGAGCGCCGAAGAACTGCAAGCGTGGAAATCGCTACCGTTCGGTAAGAGCGAATACGCCAAAGAAGTAGGCGTCGAACCGGCAGGAGGCGAACGGGGCAGGAGCCTTCTGGAGCGCCGATGGTCGCGCCCGACGCTGGATTGCAACGGTATCATCGGGGGTTATCAGGGCGAGGGAGCCAAGACAGTACTTCCGGCTTCGGCGACAGCGAAAATTTCCATGCGACTTGTCCCGAATCAGAGACCCGAAAAGGCCCTGGCTGCGTTTGATGAGTTTGTGGCCTCCAATACGCCGCCCGGCGTGCGGGCAAGCGTGAAAGTGTTGAGCCGCTCGCGCCCGTTCTTTATCCGGCCCGACAGTCCGGCCGTCGGCGCAGTCAAGGACGCCATGTATGAGGCATTCGACGCCGAAACCGTCCTTGCCCGGGCAGGTGGGTCAGTGCCTATATCAGAACTGATTCAGAGAGTCCTGAAAGTCGATCCGGTCGTTACCGGATTCGCCCTTCCCGACGACAACATCCACTCGCCCAACGAGCGCCTGCAACTGGAGCAGTTCCACACAGGCGCTGTCGCCACTGCTGCCATGCTAAACAACCTGGCAAAATTGAAATGATTACAACGAAAACAGAATAGCAGGATTATGGGGATTACTGGATTATGGGGATTTGTTTTTTCTTTTTTTCCCTGCAATCCCAAAATCCCTGCAATCCCGCTATGCTGTTTCTTCTTTTTAAGTATTGACTTTCAGATGAAATAGGCCATAATTCAGCATTCTATAATCAAACTGAACGAAAGAGGAATTTCCCGTGTATGCAATAATCGAAGACGGTGGACGACAATTCAAGGTCAGCGAAGGCGACCTTTTGCGGATAGATTTGATCGACGTGGACGACGAGACCAAGACGATCGAGTTCGACCGCGTCCTGCTGGTGGCTGACGGGGATAAAATTACCGTCGGAACACCGGTGGTCGATGGAGCAAAGGTCGTTGGTGAAGTAACCAAAGATCGCGTCGGTGGTAAGAAGGTCTATATCCTGAAGTTCAAGCGCCGCAAGAGAGAACGCCGACGCAAGGGGCATCGGCAAAAATACACCGAAGTCCGCGTTACGAAAATTGTCGCATAATCGTTCCAATTCAGTGAAACCACCTGAAACGTCCGGGCTGCGATTCTGGACGCGATTGACGGTTTTAGTCGTAGCGGCGGCGCTGATAAAGTCGGCTTCGAGCGGACCGGTAACGCCAACCCAAAAAGCACCAACCACAACCAGGCGGGCAACCGCCCTGTCGCGTCCGATTCACGTCGGACGACTCAACCAGCCCGCTCTGGAGGAATCCTCAGGCCTGGTCGCCAGTCGAAAATATCCGGGTGTGTACTGGAGCATGAACGACTCAGGGCATAAGCCCGAACTGTTCGCCGTCGATGCCAAAGGTAAGGGCATAAGACGCATCGGCCTGACCGGTGCGCGGAATATCGACTGGGAAGATATCGCCATCGACGCCGACGGCGTGCTCTATATTGGCGACTTCGGAAACAATTCACGCAGGCGAAAGGTCCTGACCATCTATGCCGTCGGAGAACCCGACCCGAAAGGCAAATCCAAAACCGTAGCCGTCAAGGCAAAATACCAATTCCGGTATCCGGCCGCTCATGGACCATTCGATTGCGAAGCCATGTTCGTCCGTAAGGGATGGGCATACCTGATTACTAAAGAAAAGCCGCAAGCGAGGCTTTATCGTGTTCGCCTCGACCCGGCTTCATCGGCGAAGGGTAAAAGCGTTCAGGCTGAATATCTTGGTCTGCTTGGCGGCGCACAATGGGTAACGGCAGCGGACATTTGTCCGGCGGGACGACGAATTGCAGTGTTATCGTACCTGGGCGTATGGGTCTATCAACTGGATAAGCCCATAGAGAATCTCGTCGCCGCTGCAAAGTCCACAACCCAGCCGGCGGCGACAACACGAACAGCGCCGGCAACTCGCCCCGCCCGTGCGATTCGGGTCGTTCAGGTCAAACCGATCAGGCGCAGCGTCATACTCGGTCAGGCCGAGGCAGTCTGTTGGGAAGCAGGCCTATTGCCCAAGGCGCTTCTGATTACAAATGAACAGCGCCGGGTGTATCGGATGAAACTGGTTTTCCCGGATGCGAAGAAACCTTAGCGTTCTCGCTGAGCGCAAAAAAAGCGGGCGAGACAGTGCTTGCTCAAGGCACTGTCATCGCCCTTTGCCCTGGTAGAGGCCCCTCTCTCATCATGAGGCTCTTTTTTTCAGCGTAATCCCGTAAAGGAGGAGGAAAACGGGAATTTATTCAGATGGGAGCTCAACCCCACCATATACGCTAAAAGCCCTTGACCCCTACCTCAAGGATTCTCCGACGAACACCTGGAGGACAGGTGGGCACTGTGGGCGGGTGCTCATCCCCGCCCGGGCCAAATCGTCATAATGTTGAAAATCCTCGCATGAGGCTCATCGTGATAATTACAAGCATCCAATACTCCCTCAAACTTCATGTACAACTAGGCTCCTCGGCCACTCCAAGGTTCTCGCCTTATAACTCTCAAAACGCAGCACAGCGAACGAAAGGTCTTCGGATCGCGAGCTACAACGATTCCAAAACCTCTCTATTGAGACTCCTCAAAGCCGAGTTGATTCGTTTGCTCTTTATTTCGCAGTTACCGCAGCTACGCCCGTCGAGAGCACGTGCTCCACCAGTCCGGCCCATTGTTGCGAGCTTACCGGACGGGTGAGGTAACTGGCTCCGCCCTTTCTGGCGGCAATTTCCATGTCGTCGCCGCCCGTCTCGCCAATAACAACGGCGGGACAGCGAGGCCAACGATGCCGCATCCAGGACAGGATTCTACCCATCGTTTCAGGATCGTCGCTGTTCGCAAGGACTATCAACGCGACGCGCCCGGACGGACAGTTCAGCATTACATCCTCCGCCCGACGATAGGTTATCAAAGCTCCATTATTCACTTGTGAAAGCTGCCTACCTACCTGAGCCGCTTCGCCCAGGTCCTCACAAGCCATTACAATATAAAACCTTTCACCGGCCCCTAGACCGATACTATTTTCCCCTAACCTCGACACTTTAATCCCTCGCCTCCGCAGTAACGTATAACAACTACCGTGCCACCACTTATGTCGCCGGCAACGATTTACCGCAACTTCTTTGCCAGCAGATAGTTACACTGACGGGAATTTTTTGACCCCCGTCAATGACCCTCTGGTCGCCGTTGTGGAGTGTAGCAAAACGCTGCAGTGGCCGATGCACGACGAGGCGCAATTGCAGCGTATTGCTGCGCCGATGATTATCGAGTGGATTTGATCAGAACAGATCGTTCAGCCCGTGGTTGCGTATCTTTCTCAGAAGTGTAGAGCGGT
>DAOVLV010000376.1 GCA_030631085.1 Planctomycetales bacterium
CATGAAATCGCGCTGAAAGTCGCCCGGACCGTCGGTGTGGATTTTCTTTTCAACGTCGCCATCACGCGCGACCGTCAAATCGCCGGAATCTACTGCGGCGAACTGAACGCCGCCCATCTGGCAGGGTGCAAAGACGTGGCCGAGTGGACCTCATCCGACATCGACGGCGCCTTCGATCTGGTCATTACCAACAGCGGCGGGTACGCCCTGGATACGACTTTTTACCAGGCCGTCAAGGGCATGTGCGGGGCCTTGCCGGCACTGGGGCCGGACTCCACGCTGCTGATCGCCTCGGCCTGTTCGGAGGGGCTTGGCTCGAAGCTCTTCGGCGAGTTGATCCTATCCTATGGCGGCGACTGGCGGCGGTTCCTTGCCGACATCGCCACAGCCGAAACCGTCAGGCTGGACCAGTGGGAATTCCAGATGCGCGCCCGCGTGCTGGAACGTATCGGCCTGGAGAAACTCTGGTTCGTCAGCGACGGAATCGACTCGGCAACCCAGAAGCGAATCGGCATAACGCCCATCCTCGGCGACGGCGACGCCACCGCCCGCGCTCAGTGTGCTGTCGACGAATTCATCGCCGCCAACCCCGCTGCCCGCATCGCCGTCATTCCCGACGGGCCTTACACGATGCTGCGCCGCAATTCATAGAGCGGGCCAAATTCGGATTTTTACGTCGATGTTTAAGCGCGCGGAGTTGGACAAAAACTGCTCGAAATGGTGACAGGTTACTGATAGTGCTTCGAAGATGATCGATAAGTGTAGTAGCCGGTAAAAAGAGTTTCGCTTCCACCGGCTACTTATCGACTATTTCTTTTTTATTACCTTGCGGTGCGGATGATTTTTTTGACTTTATCCGACGGCAGAGCCAGTGCGCCCATTGCCTGAGCGGCAGCGTTGCGAATCGTCAATGACCCCTTGCCCATTACGTCGGCGATGACGGACTGGACCTGTTTTTCAGTAAGATGGTTTCCGAATTGGCGAACCGATTCGCTCAATGCCTCGTAAGCGGCGACTCGCACCTGCTCGGACGCTTCGACATCGACAGCCAAGGCTGCGATCGCCCGTTGTGCCTCGGCGGCGCGGAACTGGGCCAATGCCTGGGCCGATGCGATACGCACAGGGTCGCGCTTGTCGGACAATGAAGCGATAAGGCTCTTGGTAGCGCCGGTGAGATCATAGACGGGATTGTTCGTCGTCGCCAGTAATCGCATGCACTTAGCGGCGCGGATCGACCACTCGGCGGCTTCGTCTTCATTCATAACCGCGACGCCTGACGCCTTTGCTGATGCGGTTTTCATTGCGCCGGCCATTCCCGCCTCATCGAGACTGTCATCGCACAGGATAACGACGAGCGGGTCGCTTCCTGCGAGTTTTTTCATTGCGGCGATTTCGCCCCTGGAGGCGACGACGATAACGGGCGTCCTTCCGAAGATGGCTTCCGCCCGTAATGCGGCGATTGCCTTTGCGACGTCCGGCGCGGTTATCTTCGCCGCCAGCACAACGAGGTCCGCTCCACCGGCATCCCTTGCTGCATGGAGCGCCTTTCCGAAAACCGCATCGTCTATAACTTTGCATCCGCTTCCGCGGAGAAGGTCTTTGACCTTGTTCCTTCCCGCCAGATCGGGGTAGGCAAGGACTGCCGTTGGCGTGCCTGTCGCACGCAGGGCTTCGGTCAGGACCGGAACGACCAGATGCCATCCCGGAAACCGCTTCTGCGGACGCGACACGGCAAGGGCTTCGGCGGCATGGTATCGCACCCGTCGCGACGGGTAGGTCAGCGCCGAAACCAGAGGCTGGGCGCCACCGGCGACCGTAGCGACGAGATTCTTTGCGCCGGTAGTTCGACCAAGCGCTTTTATCGCCGCCAGAGCGACGGCGATATCGCCGTCCTTCATCGCCACAGCAAGGACTCGCTGGAGGTATCCGGCGCCGGCGGCAAGGGCGGTGAAATCCGCACCGGGCTTATCGGCTGAATGTGTCGGGTCTTTGGCGCCTTTGAGGTTGGCCTCTTTTCGGAGATTGGCGGCGATCCAGATTACCACAGCCGGGTCGAAGTCGGCGTCGTGCTCAAGTGCTTTGCGGGCGGTTCGCATTGCATAAACCTCGTTGAAAATGGAGACGGGAACCACCTTGTAAGTCAGACCAAGCCCTTTGCGCCAGTACCAGACGTTGGCTGTGTCGTAGCGTGAGTCGGGATTGCAGGATTCGTCGCGGTTGTAGTATTTCGACGACAGGTCGTAGAACAGTTCCGCCGACGGTTTGTTCAATGCGACCTTTCCGGCACATGACGAAAGTGCGCCGCGTGCGGCATTTTGCGTACGGTCCATCAGACCCTTCTGTTCGATAAGTTCCTTCAGATACGGCGCTGCCTGGGGATAACCGATCTTTCTGAGCGTCCGGCAGATAATTTCTTGAACGGACGGGTCTTCGATTACCAACGCTTCGGAAAGCGCGCGAACTACGGAGACGCGCCCGGCGACACCCTGTTTGGAACCTCCCAGCCTGGGCAGGACGGTAACAATTCCTTCCCGCAACTGGGCGGGGGTTTTTACGTTGGAGAGTTTATTGATCATCTGTGGAATGGCGTATTCGCCGGCATCGACGAGGCGACTGGTCGCTTCGAGGAATTGTCGTGGGTTACCGCCGAGCATCTTAATCCACCGTGCTATCTCGGAAGGGTCTGTACGTACCGCCAGAGCGCCAGCGTCGATGATGGCCGTAACCTTGTCAATGACAGGCTTGAGGTCTTTGAGGGATTGTCCGCGTGCGAGGATCAGGCTGCTGGCGTCTCTACCC
>DAOVLV010000447.1 GCA_030631085.1 Planctomycetales bacterium
CCGTACCAGATGCTTTCCAGCGGAAAATCAGGCGTAGTGGACTCGGCTACGGTCGAGCAGATTTCCGCTCACCACGCTGACAGCATCAACACCGGCTTCGGCGTTCTAGCCATCTACGGTAATTTCGACACCGACGCCGCCAAGGCGCAAATCGAACGATTATTCAAAGGTCAGGCCAAAAAAGAGGACATCGCTTACGCTTGCCCCAAACGCAAGGTCGCGCCGGAAGGCGAACTGCACGTCCTCAAGACAAAGAACGTCCAGGCCGGCGTTATTGTGGCTGTGCCGGGAATGAAGATGGCGGACATTTCCGATCGCATCGCGATAACCGTTCTTGATACGATTATCAGCGGTTATCGCCTTCCGAGTGGCTGGCTGCACACGGAACTTCGCGGAAAGCGGCTGGTGTATGTCGTCCACGCATACAACTGGGCGGGCCTGGTGCCCGGAGCGTTCGTAACTTACGCCGGATGCCAACCGGAAAAAGCCCCGGAAGTCGTCAATATCATCAAGAAGAACCTCGACAAGGCCGCCGGTTACACACCCACGCAAAAGGAAATCGACCGGGCCGTCAATATCATCCTGACAGCAGACGCTCTGGGCGCTCAGTCAATGTCGGGCCTGGCGATGGGAGCCGCTCTGGACGAACTCTACGGGATGGGATACGACTTCCGAAAGAAGGCAGAGAAACTGTACCGCAAGGTAACGCCCGCCGACGTACAGCGCGTAGCCAAAAAATATCTGGGTAAAGGATACGTCGTAATCGTAACGACGCCAAAACCGGAAGCATTTAAGAGAGAGAAATAGGTAACTGACATGGAAGATTATCTGTCGTTTTCGGTTCGTGATTTCGCAGCAGCGACTGCCGAGAAACGCCCCACTCCCGGCGGCGGGACTGTCGCGGGTGTTGTCGGCGCTTTGGCGACGGCGCTTGGCGAGATGGTGTTGAACTTTACGCGAGGAAAGAAGGCCTTCGCGGAATTCACCGACGCCCACGAAGCCCTGGCCGTTCGACTGGCGCGGGCGAGGGGAATGTTCGCAGACCTTACCGCAGACGACGCAGCCGCCTATACCCTCTACACCGAAGCCAATAAGTGCGAAGACGAAACCAAAGCCGCTAAAATGGCGACGGCACTGGCAGCCGCCATCGACGTTCCGCGTCAGATGGCGGCCCTGGCGATTTCGGTTATGGAGAGCCTTATCGCCCTCGGCGAGCATTGCAATAAGTACCTGTTGACCGACCTTTCGGCTGCGGCGATTCTGGCTGAAGCGGTCGTCCGGCTTAGCGATTATAATGTCCGCGTCAACACCGCAGGCCTGACCGACAAATCAGCCGCAGACGATCTGCGGGAAGCATCCGCGAGAGATTGCAAACGAGCATCGGAATTGTGCGAAAACGTAGAAAAAATCGTTGGAGAACATGTCTGCTGACTGCTGAACGCTGATGGCTCGTGAATACGACATAGCGAAAACATCCGGGCTTTGCTCAGCCTGCGAGCGGGAACTGGCTATCGAAGAGGACTTCATCGTCGCCCTGTTCGATACGGCTGAAGGTTTTCGACGAGACGACTTCTGCAAACCCTGCTGGGAAGGTCGCCCCGATGATGCAGACCAGGCATTTTCC
>DAOVLV010000276.1 GCA_030631085.1 Planctomycetales bacterium
CCATTGATGAGGCCTTGTCTAAACGGGAAGGGAGTACGAAATGAATATGTTTTGCTATCAATGTGAGCAGACCGCCAAGGGTACGGGATGCACTGTTGCAGGCGTGTGCGGTAAGGACGCCGAAACGGCTGCGCTTCAGGATATGCTGGTAACGGTGGCCAAGAGGCTCGGCGCTTATTCGCATCGGCTAAGGCAGTTCGGCGTAACCAATCGCCGGACGGACATTTTTATTGTCGAGGCGATGTTCACCACCATTACCAACGTCAATTTCGACCCTGCCCGCCTGGAGCAACTGCTCCGCAAGGCCTCGGAAATCGGCGTCCCACTCAAGCAGCAATATGAGCGGCAATGCAAACAGGCCGGTAAGGCCCCTGACACGCTTTGCGGCGAAGACTGCGGATTGGCTGATACCGTCGAAGGGATGATCGAACAGGGGCGGTCATTCGGAATCGACAAGCGGCTTGAAGACCCGGGCCCGGACGTTACCGGTTTGCAGGAACTGATAACCTATAGCCTGAAAGGCTCGGCAGCCTACATCGACCACGCACAAATACTTGGTATCGAGGACGAGGGCGTCTATGCCGGTTTCGATGAAATCCTGAGTTACCTGGACGGCAATCCCACCGACGTCGGCGAACTGACGGCAATGGCGCTGAAGGCAGGCGAACTGAACCTGAAGGTCATGGAACTGCTCGACAAGGCCAACACCGACGCCTACGGCCACCCCGAACCGACGCAGGTTCGCGTAACGCCGGTGGCGGGGAAGTGCATCCTCGTATCGGGCCATGATCTCAAAGACCTCGACGAACTGCTCAAGCAAACCGCCGGCAAGGGCATCAACGTTTATACGCACGGCGAGATGCTGCCATGTCTGGCATATCCGGGTTTGAAGAAGTACAAGCACCTCGTCGGCAATTACGGCGGGGCGTGGCAGGACCAGCGAAAGGAGTTCGACGAATTCCCCGGCGCGATCCTTATGACCACCAATTGCATCCAGAAGCCCAAGGATACCTATAAAGGGCGGATCTTCACGACCGGTCTGGTCGCCTGGCCGGGGGTAACGCACGTTATCGACAACAGCGATTTCTCGCCGGTTATTGACGCTGCATTGGCCGCAGAGGGTTTCGCCGAAGACGCGCCGGAAAAGACCATCACCATCGGCTTTGCCCACAACGCCGTTCTCGGCGTCGCCGACAAAGTTATCGAGGCGGTCAAAGCCGGTAATATCCGGCACTTCTTCCTTATTGGTGGATGCGACGGGGCGAAATCCGGACGAAATTATTACACGGAACTCGCCCAGGCTGTTCCGGACGATTGCGTAATCCTGACACTTGCCTGCGGGAAGTATCGCTTCAATAAACTTGAGTTCGGCGACATCGGCGGCATCCCGCGCTTGCTGGACTGTGGCCAGTGCAACGACGCGTATTCCGCCATTCAGATAGCGGTCGCCCTGGCCGGGGCGTTCGACTGCGGCGTCAACGACCTGCCGCTCTCGATGGTGCTGAGTTGGTATGAGCAGAAGGCTATCTGCATCCTGCTGACGCTGCTGCACCTGGGCATTAAGGACATCCGCATCGGACCGTCGCTACCGGCCTTCATAACCCCGCCGGTCCTGAAAGTGCTCGTGGATAAATTCAACATAATGCCGGTCTCAACACCGGACGAAGACCTCAAAGCCATGCTGGGATAGAAAAAATATAAACAACAAGGTGACGAATTTTAGGGAGAGATACAATGTGTGAAAAGCAGGGACAAATGCCGCTGATTGGTGAAAAGGCTCCGTCGTTCGAGGCCGAAAGTACCCAGGGACCGGTGAAATTCCCGGCCGATTTCAAGGGCAAGTGGGTGGTCTTTTTCTCTCATCCAGCCGATTTTACCCCGGTGTGCACGACGGAGTTTATGACGTTCGCGTTGATGCAGGACGAGTTCAAGGCGCTCAATGCCGAACTTCTGGGCCTGTCCATCGACGGCACGTACAGTCATATCGCGTGGCTGCGGACGATCAAGGAAAAGATCGAATACAAGGGGATGAAGGACGTCGAGGTGAATTTCCCCGTTATCAGCGACCTGACGATGGAAGTGGCCAATAAGTTCGGTATGATCCAGCCGGGCGAAAGCAACACGCAGGCGGTGCGGGCGGTTTTTATAATCGACCCCAAGGCCGTTGTGCGCGCGGTGCTGTATTATCCGTTGAGCAACGGTCGGAATATGCAGGAAATCAAACGCCTGCTGATAGCGATGCAGCATTCCGACGAGTACGGAATCGCCACGCCAGCTAACTGGCAGATTGGTGATGACGTGATTATCCCGCCTCCGGGATCGTGCGGAGCGGCGAAGGAGCGTGTCGAATCGGCTGGAGACGACGTGCAATGCCTGGATTGGTTCCTGTGCCTGAAAAAATGCCCACATAAAGAAAAAGGAGCATGACCATGACTGAGAAACTACAGATTTACAAGTGTGAGATTTGCGGTAACATCGTTGAGGTTATACACACGGGGGCGGGGGAACTCGTCTGCTGTGGTCAGCCGATGAACCTTCAGGAAGAAAAGACCGAAGACGCCGCCACCGAAAAACATGTACCGTGGATTCAGAAGACCGACGATGGTATAAAAGTAACCGTAGGCCAGGCGGCTTTGCACCCGATGGAAGAAAAGCATTATATTGAGTGGATTGAGGTCGTCGTGGATGGGAAGGCTTACCGTCAGTTCCTCGCTCCCGGCGATGCGCCCGAGGCGACCTTTGCCGTTACCGGCGATAACATCACCGCCCGCGAGTACTGCAACGTTCATGGTCTGTGGAAAGGATAACGACAATGATTACATTCAGCGCGGACGAGATTTTTGAAATTGCCGAGCAGATCGAGCGCAACGGCGCGAAGTTCTATCGCAAGGCCGCCGAATTGGCTGAAGGCGACAATCGCGACCTCCTGCTGCGACTGGCCAAGATGGAAGACGACCACATAAAGGCCTTTGAAGCCATGCGGGATGAGTACGCCAGGGCAGACAAGAAATCCGATGTCGTTGACGCGGACGACGAAGCGACGCTTTACCTTCGGGCCGTCGCCGACGGGAAAGTATTCGCCCCCGATCCGTCCAGAGACCTTTCCGGCAGCGAGTCCATCAAGGAGATTTTGACAATAGCCGTCGCCCTGGAGAAAGACGCCGTCATTTTCTATCAGAATATGAGAGGCGCCGCATCAAAGGTAATCAGAATCGAAAGTCTCGACGCGATTATCAAAGAGGAAATCGGGCATATCCTCGACCTGATCGGACAACTGAAGGCGACCTCTGAAAAACCGTAACACGGGCGTCTCGCCCGTGCCGCTTTTCACGGGCGAGACGCCCGTGTTACGAGATAGGAACAGGACAATGCAAGAAACTTTCAAGGCTGTTAAGGTAACCGATAACGTCTGGTGGGTCGGCGCGATTGACTGGGCAGTCCGCGATTTCCACGGATACTCGACCAATCGCGGCACGACATACAACGCCTATCTCATCCTTGCCGATAAAATTACGCTTATTGACACGGTCAAAGCGCCGTTCAGGGACGAATTGCTCGCGCGAATCGCATCTGTCGTCGAGCCGGGGAAAATAGACTACATCATCTCCAACCACGCCGAGATGGACCACACCGGCTGTCTGGGCGACGTGATAGAGGCTGTCAAACCCGAAAAGGTCTTCGCATCGGCGATGGGCGCGAAAGCGCTGGCTGAACATTTCGGTATGGACTTGCAAATAACCACGGTCAAGGACGGCGAGAAACTCTCGCTGGGTAATCTGAACGTCTCCTTCGTCGAAACTCGAATGTGCCATTGGCCCGACAGCATGGTTACGTACCTGCACGAGGACGAATTACTGTTCAGCCAGGACGCATTCGGGATGCACCTCGC
>DAOVLV010000424.1 GCA_030631085.1 Planctomycetales bacterium
ACCCGCCGCCGATTACCGCTACGCGCTTTCCAACGTCCGGCTTCTCGCCGAGCGAGACGGCCTTGAGGAAATCGACGGCACCGATACAGCCCGCGAGTTCCTCGCCGGCAATGCCCAACTTCATTCCTTCCTGAGCGCCGATACCGAGGAAAATCGCCTCGAAACCGTCGTCGGTAAGGCTTTTGACGGTTACGTCTTTACCGAATGCAGCGGCGGTTTTGAATTCAACGCCGAGTTCTTTAATTACGTCGATTTCCTTATTTACGTCCTCTTCATTCAGGCGGAACGTCGGTATGCACGAAGTGAGCATCCCGCCGAGTTTCAATGCCGACTCGAAGACCGTTACACCATAGCCAGCCCGACCCAGGTCGTACGCACACGCAAGACCCGCAGGACCAGAACCGATGACGGCCACCTTTTTGTCTTTCTTCTCAGCCTTGTCGTCGAGCAGGCGGGGCTTCCAGCCTTCTTTTCCCGCCATTTCAAGTACGAACCGCTTGATTTCGCGGATCATAATTGGTTCGTCCATCAGGCCTCGGGTGCATTCGTCCTCGCAGGGATGATCGCACACCTTCCCGCAGATAGACTGGAGCGGGCTACGAGACATTATCAGTTGATACGCCTCTTCGAATTCCTCCTCGGCCACTTTGCGGACGTATCCCTGTGCCGGAATCGAGTTCGGACAGGCGTAGGTGCAGGGTGCGACGAGGTTGTCGTCGATTTTGCGCGCGTTTCCGGCGTAGATCGTCAGGTCGGGCGCTGAAGTAATGGCCGGTACGAGAATGTCGCGCATATCGCGTGGGACTTTGTAACCCTTCTCTTTCAGAAATTGTTTGAAACCGTGGATGAATTCCGGCATGAAGCCGAATCCATAAACCAGCGTCGCGGTACAGATTCCGATAAGGTCGGCGCCGCACATCATCATCTCGACAGCATCTTCCCACGTCGTTATCCCGCCCGTTCCGGTCAGGATCGCGTCGGTGCCGCACATCTTCCTCATCTCATAGACGTCCCGCAGGGCCAGTGGCTTGAGCCATTCGCCGTTCATGCAGGCCATTCCGATCTCTTTCTGGAGGTGGTACATCGACTTTGTCGGATTGTCCAGGTCGATGGGCGGTATTGCCAGGCGGTTGGCGTTTCCGCCGACGGCATCTGCGCCGGCGTCCATGGCGACCCTGGCTATAGGAGCCTGGCGACTTCCTTCGGGTGTGAGTTTGACAAACAACGGGATGGAGGTTTCGCGCTTGATTGCTTTGACGATCTCGGCGATTGCCTGTTCGTTTTGGCCGAGACTTGCGCCGGTCTTCGGTCCACCTGTATCATGACCGCTGACTTCCACGTTGAAGGACATGTTCGGGCAGCACATGTTCAACTCGTTAATGTGCACACCGGCTTCTTCGCACTTCTTGGCCATATTGACCCAACCGGCGATACCTTCGTCGCCGGCGTAGGTGATGTTGGAGAAGAGAACGAGGTTAGGCGCTCGCTTGCGTCCCTGTTCGATAAGTTTAAGCAGGTCGGCAAGCACCAGGCGCCGCTCGGCAGTGAAGGACAGGAACGTCCTGTCGGGATAGTATCCGTATCGCGGATACCGGTTGATGTACGGTTCGGGGTCGATCGTCAGTTTCAGCGACGCGCCGCCCCAGCCGCACTCGTCCATCCGCTCCAACTGCTCGACCGTCATCGTCGTCGGGCCGGACGAAACGTAGAAAGGATTGCGAAACTTCACACCCGCAATAGTTACGGGAACGTCAAAATCTGTGTACTTGGACATAATTCAACCTTGTTTCCCAAAATAACTATAATTCCATATCATTATAATAATGATGGGTGCCATGTTTTCGCCCGAAGCGACACATAGTGTCCCTATGGGAAGCGGAGGGCGTAAACATGCCTACCCGCTCCGTTTCACTCCGCGTGAAGGCATGGCACCCAGCACCAAGGCATTCTATTTCACCATCAACGCCAGAAGCGCCTTTTTCGAGAAAATCGCGTTGAGCGCCTCGGCCTGAATCTGCGATTTAGGCCCGTCCATAACCTCGTCGGTCGCGCAGACGCCCCTGTGGGCCGGGCCTGAGTGGGTG
>DAOVLV010000291.1 GCA_030631085.1 Planctomycetales bacterium
CATACCGCAGAGCAGGTCGTCGTTGTCGCAGCCGAGGACAGCCACCTCCTCCGGGACGTGGATGTCAATCCGCCGACACACTCCGCAGACCAGCAGCCCCATGGCGTCGTCGGTGCAGAACACCGCCAACGGTTTGGGAAGGCTCGCCAGCCAGCGGCATGCCCGAGCGCGGTCGCCGGTATTGACAACGGCCGGCAACGGCTCGTCGCAATTCGGGTATTTCTTTTTGTGGTCGAACACGTCGCAGGCGAGTTTTCGTCTCCGCAGCGCCGCGACGAACGCCTCACCGCGATGGGCGGGATGAAAGGTCTTGTCCGACGAGATCATCGCAAAATTACGAAAGCCGCGTCCGATGAAATACTCGGCAGCCATTTCGCCTGTCGCCTTCGGGTCAACATCGACGTACGGCAGGCCGGCAAACTCGCCGCCCGGCGCCCACACCCCCACGCCCACCGCCGACAGACCATAACGTCGTGCGGTGGCAGTGTAAGTCTGCGGCTGTTGCATCGAGATCAGTCCGATGGTGTCCGCGTGCTGCAGCCACTTACTTTTGTTCTCGTCGCGGGATTGCAGGTTAATGAAAAGCCATGGCCGGTGAGGCCGGGCGTACCGGTGGATCCCCCGGCAGACCTGCCGACCATAATGACGGTCCTGCGGGACGTCCAACGCGATGTTTTTCATCTCCTTCATCCATTAGTCTCCTTCGACATGCTTACCGGCGGCGACCAGGCCTGTTTTTCACGCCCGGCCCAAAGCCGATGCCGCCGCAAAACCATAATAACCTAACCGCAAAACGGTCTTGACGCAATACGAATATGAAATACAATACAAAATGTACCATGAGGGTATGAGAGGAAATCATATCGGAAGGTTGGTTTTTCGGAGAGAAGAAGGGATTTTCTATCTAATGAAAAGGAGAAGCAGAATGAACAAGACACTATTGATTAGTTTGGCGGTCGGCGTGCTGCTGTTGGCGGGACCGGCGCAGGCGGATGTTGTTTTCGAAGCGAATTTCGAGGACGGCACGCGGGGGGATTTTACATATTATGCCGGTAACCTGCCGGAGAGCAGTACCGACACCGCTGCCGTCGGCACCCGTTCCATGAAGTTGTACGGTGCGATAGAGGAAACTTGCTATCCCGGCGGATATATCAGCAGCGACGATGAAACCCTCATCGCCGCCAACAATCAGTACACCACTTCTTCGTACTTGTACTTCCCATCAGGCCTTCAGGGACCATCGGGACAGAATAAGACCGACCGGAACATAGATTTTCAGTTCAACAATGGCAACGAATCTTTCGGCGGCCCTGTTGCGGTCGGCGGTCGGTGGTTGATAAAGGCGGGCGACGCTCTTTATGACGGCGACAGCAAGGTCAATATGACCCTCAGTGGTCTGGGAGGCGTCGCGCTCGATGATTACGCCATGCCGGTAACCGCCGACGCCTGGCACCATCTGGTGGTTGATCACAATCTTACCACCGGCAAGGCCAAGGTCTATCTGGACGAGATTCTCCAGGGCACGTATGACATTGAGAACACCTCTGTGCCTGTGAGGGTCGGTACGATCGGCATATCGTCGAAGTGGCACAACATTGACGGTTACCACTTTTACATTGACGATTATGTGATGACGACTGTTCCCGAACCGGCGACGCTGGCGCTGCTGAGCGCGGGCCTGTTCGGCCTGGTCAGACGACGAAAGCAACATTGATTAAAACCGGTCAGTCGAAGGTAGTGTAATGTTTTCTGTAAATTTACGTACTCTCGCTGTTGTGAGCCTTTGCGGATCGCAGCAAAGGCTCACAACAGCAGTGGCGCCCAATGGGGGGTCCATTGGGAAGAGTGTCGCTGAAAAGGGTAAGGCAAGAAGAGAAGGAGAAAATACCATGTCAAGAGCAACAATTCTAATCATGGGCTTGATGTTGGTAGGGCTGATCGTCAGCCCGGCACTGGCCCAGACAACTGTTACGTTCAAGGATCAACATGCGCCACCGATAGAACAACCGGACCCCACCATCAGTAACTACAGTTATGCTATTCAGTATCAACAGGGAAGAAGTGGTTACTGGCGGTGCCTCGAGGGGCACTACGACTGCTACGATTCGGGGGGAACGTGCTACGCCCCGGATGATCTTGACGATTACAGCTACGGATTTATGCTCGAGTACCGGGACATGTTCGGAACGGCCACGGACACCTATGAAGGTTCCTACGTCGGTCAGATCCCCCACGGTGCGGTAATCAACAGCGCCGGGTTAACTCTCTTGAGAACCAACTATGGTGACACCGTCACCGAGATGGGCGCTTTTCCAATGCTGGACCCCGACAACCTGGGCCACTGGGGCGTCCACGACCCGGATAATCCGGACCACTTCCAGGGCAACGGCGTCTGGTACGGCGCCGGCTGGGACTATCGCGATACCATCGCGCCCTATCCGTACGTTCAGTGGACTAATGCCGGCGGAACCGTTATGGATGTCCTCGGAACTTCACAGGATCTGAAGACCTTCCTGGGCCAGGAGGGCATACAGTCAGATACCTGGCAAGTGGACATTTCGGTTCAGGAATGGGCTGACTGCCTGCATAAGCGCCAAGGATGGATGATTACAGGTCATGTTCCCGATGACACCGACGGGGGTGGGACATTTTTCGGTGGCGAATTGTTCTGCGGCGACAATGAGTTATGGGTCCGTCCGTATCTGGAGGTTACTTTCACGCCGAGCCTCGGTGGCGACGCCAACAAAGGTGGTCTCGTTAACGTAGGCGACCTGGGCGTTCTTGCCGGCAACTACGGCACCGAAACCGGCTTGGTCTGCTGGGGCCAAGGCGACTTCAGCGGAGACGGAAACGTTAACGTAGCCGACCTGGGCATCCTTGCCGGCAACTATACCGGCGGCGAAGAAGGGACTGTTCCCGAGCCGATGACGATGACGCTTCTGGCCATTGGTGGTCTGGGCGTCCTGCTCCGCAGGAAGCACTGATTGTGGCGTATGAAGTTGTTCAGTAGTTAATTGCAGAACAACCAGGCCCACGGGGTAGTTTCCCCGTGGGCCTGGCTTTTTTATAGGTAATACCAATGGCAATTAGGGGGGGTGCCCCGAAACGATGTGAAATCCGCGTTAAAATAATCTGCGGAAATAATGTAATTCGTATTGACGGGGGATGGGTGAACATGGTTTCCTTTACCGCTAACTGAAAGGTTTCTTATGCGTTTTACAAAAATGCACGGTATCGGTAACGATTTCATATGTGTGGATTGTTTTTCTGATTCCGTGGACGATCCAGCCGCCCTTGCGCGGATAATCTGTAACCGCCATTTCGGCGTCGGTGGCGACGGGCTTATTCTCATCTTGCCTTCCGATAAATCCGACGTGCGGATGCGGATATTCAATTCCGACGGAAGCGAGCCTGAGATGTGCGGTAACGGCGTCCGCTGCGTGGCGAAATATGCCCACGACCACAACCTGACCGATGCAAATCCTCTGCAAGTGGAGACAGGCGCAGGAGTAAAAACGATTGAACTGCACCTTGACGATACCGGAAAGGTCGCTGCCGCTACCGTCGATATGGGCGAGCCGATTCTCGATCCGTCGGCCATTCCCGTCAACATTCCGCAGCAACGGGTTGTCGATTTGCCCGTCCGCACCAGCAAGCGGGTTTTTAAGATGACCTGC
>DAOVLV010000371.1 GCA_030631085.1 Planctomycetales bacterium
AAGCCCCTCGACGCACGGGACGCCGAGCGAGAAAGCGAATGAATCCGCAGCAGCCTTGGCGGTATCCGGGACCGGAACTACCACGCAGGACGAGTCTATTTTTTCGGTTTCGGCCTCCGCCAGTCGCCGACCCGAACGCGCTCTGGCCATATAGACGCTCGAACCGTCCATCGTGCTGGCGACGTTGGAGAAATACACCCACTCGAAGAAGCAATGCGAGCAGCGATGATTGGGCGCAAACCGTTCGAAGCGGAGTTTCCCGTTTTCAACAATCGCCATCTCGCCCGGCGGCAGCGACTTTATGTCGGTAAAGCCCAGGTTTGACAGCGCGACCGACTCGCTGGCAGCAGCGAAGAGATTGCCCTTCCTCGCCCAACTCATCGGGCGAATCCCAAGCGGGTCGCGCGCGACGACCATCCGCCCCATCGCGTCGAGGAAAGCAATGTTGTATGCCCCGTCGAAATCACGTCCAAGTGAGGCCATTACTTTGCGAGGGTCCGGCGGGCTGTCGCCGCGAAGGCGATAAGACAGGGCGTGCATTATCATTTCGGTGTCGGTGTCGAGCGTGAAATGGTAGTGCCGCCTCGCCAGCAGGCGATCGCGCAGGTCGGTGTAGTTGGCCAGTTGTCCGTTGAAGGCGAAGGCGAACCATTTCCAAAGCCGCCCGTGATGTCGCTCGAATGGCTGGGCGTAGCGGACATCGTCGGCCCCGCAGGTCGCATAGCGCGTGTGCCCGATTGCCGCCTGGCCGGAGTACTCGCTCAAAATCGATCGGTACTTGCCAGGATGCGACATGCGAAAGACCTCGCTGACCGTACCGACGTCCTTGAAGGTATCGAGTATCTGCGGACGCTTCGGCTGGTAACTGGTCAGCCCTGCCGCCAGTTGCCCACGGTTCTGAAGGTCCAGCAACATTTGCGGCAGCATTGCGGTAACGTCATCTGCGCCGGTGGATTTACCAAGCCGATACACTGCCGCCACGCCACAATTATGATGAAGGTCTTCGCTCAAATGTTATCTCCTCAAACCTGTCGCGGTTTATCCTAACTTCGCGTGTGTGGTATGACAAGTTATCAACAGAACGGGCGCCGTGGCAAACTCCATTGACGCGGGCTTCCTATAAATGCACAATGCAGGTAATTCAGGATAACGACAATGAACGAGAAAAAGAAAAACTACAAAGACACGTTGAATCTTCCGAATACCGACTTTGATATGCGCGCGGGGCTAGTCAAGAAAGAACCGGCTATGCAGGCACGATGGGCGGAGCAGAACCTTTACGAACAAATACGTCAGGCCCGCGCCGGATCGCCGCGATTCATTCTCCACGACGGCCCGCCATACGCCAACGGTAATATCCACATGGGCACCGCGCTGAACAAGATACTCAAGGACATCGTCGTCCGGTGCAAGAACATGACCGGCTTTGACGCGCCGATGATCCCCGGCTGGGACTGCCACGGCCTGCCCATCGAATACCGCGTCCAGAGCGAACTCGGCGACAAACTGGTCGATATGTCACACGTCGATATTCGCCGTCTGTGCGCCGAATACGCCGATAAGTACGTCAAAATCCAGTCCGAGCAGTTTCAGCGCCTCGGCGTTCTCGGAGAATTCGACGCTCCTTACATCACAATGACGCCGCAGTACGAATCGGCGGTGCTGGAGGTCTTTGCTCGCATGGTCGAGCAGGGGCTGGTGTTCAGGCAACTAAAACCCGTTCACTGGTCCATCGAAAATCGAACCGCACTGGCTGAAGCGGAACTGGAATACCACGACCGCAAAGACGACAGCATCTACGTCCTGCTGGCGGCAGACGATTCATCAACCCTGAAAAATCTGTTCGGCCTCAACGACGATACCCCGGCCTATCTGATGATCTGGACGACCACGCCGTGGACGCTACCAGCGAACCTGGCTGTGGCTGTGCATCCGGGTTTTGAATACTCTGCCGTGAAGTTCACCCACGCCGACAGGGAAGTTATCGCGGTCATCGCCTCTGACCTTGTTGAAAAGGTCTGCGGTATCGGCGGCATTGAAAAATTCGAGGTTCTGGCGACCGCACGCGGAGCCGCAATTGTCGATGCCGGAATAACCTACCTGCATCCGCTGATTGGCGAGAAGGTCTGTCCGGTCGTACCTGCCAATTACGTAACACTCGAAGACGGCACCGGCCTGGTTCACACCGCTCCGGGTCATGGAATGGAAGACTACGGCACTGCACTGAAGTTCGACCTGGGGGTTTATTGCCCTGTCCGCGAAGACGGCACACTCGATGATACGGCTCCGGAATGGCTCATCGGCAAGAGCGTATGGGAGGCGAATCCGCTGGTGGTGGATTTCCTCACGAAGGCAGGCACGCTGTTTCATAAACAGGTCATCACGCACTCTTACCCGCACGACTGGCGGAGTAAGACGCCGACGATTTTCCGCGCGACCAAGCAGTGGTTCGTAGCCGTCGATGGCGATATGAAGCGTGGCACGACGCTGCGTGAGATGGCCATGGACGCCTGCCGAAAGAGCGCCGACGACAACGGGATGGATTTCATTCCGGGCTGGGGCAGAAACCGCCTGGCTGGGATGCTCGAAAGCAGACCCGACTGGTGCATCTCGCGCCAGCGAAGTTGGGGGCTTCCGATACCGGCATTCTACAACGAGGCCGGAGAAGTCCTGCTGACGCCCGCGTCCGTCCGGGCAGTGGCCAAAAGTTTCGCCGAGCGAGGCTCGGATTGCTGGTTCACCGATTCGCCGGATGAACTGCTGGGCGATTACGACCCTGTCTTCGATACGGACCTGGCCGAACCGAAAAACTTTGATGCGAGCGAACTCCACACAGGCCAT
>DAOVLV010000012.1 GCA_030631085.1 Planctomycetales bacterium
ACACGCTAACGCTTCGGGATACCTGCTTGTCCTTTCGGCGGCCTCTCCGCGAAGATACGCGATCTCAGCGCCCCTCGGCGGAGCGTTGGAGGAATCTTTTTGCATGGTCATCGAGAGCGCTTCGGCCTTTTGCAGATGCTCGTCGGCTTGGTCATAACAACCCTTACCCAGAAGAACCTTCGCCAGAAGTATCCTGGCGGGGAGGTAATCACCGTCCATGCCCAAGGATTCCATAGCGCAGGATTGGGCCTTATCGAGAGATCCGCCCTTGATGTGTTCTTCACCCACGCTGCAGATAATGCGGGCACGGGCCTGATGCCACTGCTTGAGTGACTTGATTTTTTCCTTCTTCATAAAGTCGCAGCCGCTCTCGAAGAGTCCTGCGGACAACACCACAACCGCCAACAGTAATATCGCGTAACGTTTCATAATCAATCCTTTCTGAATCATGCCGGGGCTTACCTAATCTCCGTATCTTTCCCAAATTGACAGATTCGGCAAAAAAAACACTTTTTTATTCCTTATGCTTATCCGCAGGGTTCTGCGAGGACGCAGGCGGAACCGGATCGCCCGTCTTCGCTTCGCTTCGCCGTGGCAGGCCGGCGGACTGTTCCAAAGGCAGTTCCAGACGCCGTCCTATGCCAAGTGCATCGCGGATTTCCTTCTCAAGGCGCATCCCATCTCCGGGTTTGAGCGGGAGCATGACCTTTTCGGCCGGTTGTCCTATCTCAGCCATAATCATCCGCTGGATCACGTAACGGGCATCGGAGTATCGCGGTTCATTCGCCCAGACGGCCTCTTTTGTGAGGCGTTCCCTAAGTCTGATTGCCTCGCTCATCCTCGGTTCCAGCGACAATGTCATATTCAGGTCCCAAAGTGCCCTGGAGTGATTTCCCCGTGCGATATGATGCCTGGCCCATCGCATCTGTGTCTGTGCCAGTCTGCTTCGTCCGAACCACATCATTTCCCGTCGAAGACCGAGACGAACGCGGTCTATATCGTCTTTGTACTGTTCGGCGACCGCCTCATCGACGGGGTGCTTGATGATGTGCGGTGTGATGAGGATGATTACCTCCTCACGAATCGTCTCATCAGAGCGATTGCGGAAAAGGGCGCCTGCGATGGGGATGTTGCCCAGCCCCGGGACCTGTGCCCGTCTGCTGGTGGTGTTTTCGCGGAACAGCCCGCCGATGACGATCGTATGCCCGTCTTTGACCAGAACGTTGGATGTGCATTCGGTGGTTAACTCTGTGGGCAACAGATCGGCAGTAAGCCCACCGTCCGACAACTCAGGGTGGATCTCCAGGCGGACATAACCGTCGGTGCTGATGTAAGGCCGGACGTACAATTGAGTACCTGTTTCGAGGAACTCGACGGTCTGGGTGGCAACAGTTTCCGTTACTGTGGTGGTCAGGTAACCGTCCTTGCGTCCGACTAATATCTCGCCTCGCTGCTTGTTCATTATCAGCAGTTTCGGATTTGCCAGGACGACGACGTCCGTGATGCTTTCGAGTGCTCGCAGCAGGACACGGAACTGGTTATAGACGAACCCTATGGAAATTCCGCCCGGATCGACGCCGGCGGCGAAATCGGTTCGGAAATTGGCGCGAGGACGGTCCAGTTGTGCGTTTGGTACCGCTCCGGGCGTCAGGTCCGTCAGGTCGGTGCTGGCGTAGCCCATCGTGCGGAAGTCGATACCGGCCAAGGCGTTAAAATCGATTCCCAGAGCGTTATTTTCGTCCAGCGTGGCCCGCAGGATGGTCGCCTCGATAAGAACCTGCTGTGGGCGAACGTCGATCCGGCGGAGGATGGCGGTAACTTTTTCGAGATTTTCGTGATAATCCTTCACCACCAGGATGTCTTCGGTCGCCAGCGCGTTTCCCCCGGCGGAGTCAGTGGCCGACGGTATGCCGGTAACCGCGTCGGGAGTCGTCTGAACGCTTCCTTCGTCGCTCATTGCCGGTTTGATAAGATCGTGGGCGTCCTTGGCGGTAATGTAATTGAGTTTGAAGACCTTCACCGCCAACTCACGTTCTGCCGCGCGGATTTCCGCCAGTTGTTTAGGCGTGTACACATAGACAAAGTTTCCTTTGCGAACGTACACAAGACCCGCCGATTTCAGCACCGCCTCAAGGGCCTCTGTGAACGTTACGTTGTACAGATCAACCGTTACCGTACCACTGACATCTTTGGTGGTAATGATGTTGATCTTGTTCTGGGTGCTGAGCATCTGGAGGACCTGACGAAGGTCCACGCCGCGAACGTGAAGTTCCTCAACACGGCCTTCGGTACCGAACGCCACTTTAGGATCGGTAGCGGGAGTTGTATTGTCCGGTGTGGCCTGCTGGGCAACGGCGAAACCGACCGCCAGCAGCATTATCAACACTGTCGGCGCGATAACCCGTCCGACCTTTCGGTGCGGGAATCCGCCTGTTACGACACGTGCAAAAACCGACGCTGTGGGTAATTCTGCAATCCTTTTCATCACCTGTGCTCCTTTAATTAGGCTGACCCGTCCCATCCGATGGGACGAATCCGCTTCTGTAGCATTGCCTGTTCTATTGATTTTTTTTGCGCCTCCGTCGGCGCCACAGTATTTATCGTCCTTTAATCACTCTACCATTTGCAACTTCACTTCCACGCCCTCCATGACGACGACGCAACAATCAGAGGAAATGGACTTGAGACGAAATCTGTTTATCAGGTCTCCTGTCCGAAGAACCTGTCCATTTATCAATGCCGTCGGCGACCGACCAAGCATGGTGGTCGTCAGGCATAACGCTTTTGCCCTGGTGCGGATTGACTTGATGTGCTTGGCCCGCTTGAGTTGCTCTCGTTGTTCGGCTTCCGCCAGTTTTTGAGCATGATCCGGTTGTTCGGACGGAGACGTACCGTTGTTCGCATCGGTCTGCTCGGAGGGCGGAAAGCATCTGGTATCAGGCCAGAAGAGGTCTCTGGTTATATTTCGATCCATTGATGCCGTATCAATCCGCCGGTGTTTCCGGGTGCTTTTTGGTGTCAGGGCGGTCCCGGTATCTCCACCGGAATTCTGATTATCGGCGTCGGATGCGGCGATGTCGGCGCCGCTGGCTTTGGGTGGCGGGCCATGACTGATAACAAGCCTTCCGATAACGATACCTGCTACCACCAGCAGAACCACCACTAGTATGGTCGTTTTCTTCTTGTCCTGCCGAAGTTCGGTCTTGAATCGGCTCATCCAATCAGAGAATTTTAAAGCATTTGCGCCGTTCATTATTCAGACCCCGTTTGTTGTTCCGTGAAATAGATATTCATACCCATTTCGATTTGGAGTTTTTGCGTGTCTTCGCCCGACTCGATTGCCAGACGTTCGATCCGCACCAGTCGTGTCATCCCATCGATCCGCTTGAGGAACCTTGCCAACGACAGAAAATCACCCTCGCATCTCAGTGTTATCGGGAGACAATTATATAATGGGGTTTGCGACGGATTCTCCGGCTGGATGAGCTGGTTGGTAAGTTTTTCCTGTGAAAGTCCCGAAGCGATTTCGTGAAGAAATCCTGCCAGTTCCTGACGTTCCGGTAGTCGCTGCCCCCAGTCTTTGTCGTTATATCGCTGCTTCATCTTTTCGATTTGGCGCAGCATTGGAGAGACGCGTGCAGCCATTTCGCTGTCGGTTTTGATGTGGTCTTTAATCTCAATTTTCTGCGAGGAAACATCATCCGCCGAGGCGGACTGGGTGCGATAAACAACCGCGAAATAGGTGATCGTAATCACCGTCAGGATTCCCAGGACGATCATGTTGTCTCTCGAAAAGAACACGATGATAATTCTCCTTAGAATCTCTCTTCGTTGGTTCACCTGGTCAGGTAGCAACTGGCCTGGAACTCCCTGGCTGAATGCTGGCGAAAGGTAACCGTTTTGGTATAGCCCATGTTCACGTTTTCAAATAGCCTTCCGGCGGAAAGTTGACCGATGAAATTGGCTACGTCCACATCGCTCATCGCCAGACCTGTAACGGTCAGGCGTGCTCGTCGAACGGGTGCGACGGCGTCTTTAGACCTGCCTTTGCGCACAACAGTCGGTCGCGCACCGCGATGGGCTCCGGTAGCGCGCGAATACGATCCTGCTTTAGCGGAAAGATCGACTGTCTGTAAATCCAGTGAGATTATGACTATATTCGACGGCGTTATCCGGCATAACTCGGCCAGAATGACGGTGCAATCGGTCCGGCCTCCAATCTCCTCGTCAATCTGTTTCTTGATCAGCAAGTCGGTAACCTGCTTTTCCAGCGACGGTATCATTGAGACTTGTTGCCGAAGGCTTTTCCTGCTCTTTTCAAGCGTTACCAGATTTGCCCGCGCTTGTGCGATCCGACCCTGGCGAACGCAGGTCAGTATGACCATAACCACGATACATATAGCCAGGAGGTATCCCTGACGAATAAGTCGATGACGCCGGAGACGCTGGTACCGGATGCGCTCCGGTAAAAACTCCACTTGCGATCCTTGACGTTGGAAATTCTGTTTATTCACAGTCCGCTCGGCGACGACGGGCGAACTGTCGGATTTCACCGAAGACTGCAATAAAGCGTCTGCATTTGTCCCATCTGGGTTCGTCGTTTGCATTATCTGTTTTCCTGCTCTGACACTCCCGAACCAACGAGTGTTGCGTTAGTACCGGAAATAACCTGGTTTCTGCGATCGGCCGCTGAAAATTTTGCACTTGTAGAACCGGGAATGTCCGCCTTGTCCTTCCCTTGCAAACCGCGAAGGGCCAGACCCGCCGCTACCGACCACTCCGTCAACTCTCCTCGACGGTCGCTCCCCATTTCCACACCGCCAAGATCGATCCCCCACAGCGGTTGCCCTATCACACATTCACAATCGAGATATTCGTTCAGCGAATTCACCAGGTGCTGATCGTAGGCCTCGCCTCCGGTCAGCGTGATCGTGGTCGGGCGAAGCCCCCTGAACGTAACCGAACAATAACGCAGGCACAGGCTTATCTCGCGTGCAAGCGTCTCTATCTGTTCACGAATGGCGTCAAAAACGGACCATTCCAGTTTTTCTTCCATTTCGCTCGTCGGTTTTGCTCGATCAGTAAGTGAATTACGGTGCGGCGCGTCATTATCATCACCAGCGACGAAATCCGCCTGTCCACTCTCGAAGATGCGCCTGCGAAGCGAAGCCGCCTCGGAATAACTCATGTTCAGTTCTTCAGCGACGCTTTCGTTGAATTTCCGACCGGCGATGTCAATGGTCTTAATCAGCAGTATTGTCCTTCCCCTTGCCACGATTACTTTCGTGCAGGACAACCCTATATCAACGATCACGGTAACGACCGACTCGTCGTCGGCGCGTCGGAGAAATCGCTGATATGCGCGAAACAGCGCGGTCGGTTCGGCATCTATGTGGGCGGGGTTCAGATGCATCCCCGAGAGCATCTCGAGGTGTCGGCAAATCGTATCATCAGGAACGGCCATAAGTATGACTTCGTCCCTGGTCTCGACGCCCTGCCTGACTTCGCCAGCCCTGATGTAGTGAACCCGATCCGAGGCGACCTCGAATCCGAACCGTTCCTGGCACTCCCATACAACCGCTGAAGCCAGTTCGTTATCCGGCATATGAGGAAGGCGGACGTTTTTGACGCCTATTTCGTCGGCCCGCACACAACTGACGACGTTTCGAGCATGGAATACTCCGCCTTCGAGCATCTCGCGAGCGTTTTCGACAACAAGTTGCCGGCGCTTTTGCGGGTCTGGGTCCGATCCGATAGCGTCTTCCGGCAAGTGGCGTGCAGCGGCCGCTACTACAAATGGACGCTCGCGCACCGTTGCGAATTGCAGCATTCTGATGCTGTTGGCTCCGACATCCAGACCTATTTGCCCATACTTCGTTCTCGATAGCAACTCGAACATTATCGCTCCACGTAGCGATACGTTGTATCGCTTCTTTTTACTCTCATGCCCCTGTTACGCCGTCGGTAATCACCTACTGACCGGAAACAGTAACACGCCCACTGACCGGTGCGACGGTTACAGTGTATGTGTGCGAACCTGCAATTACGGTAACTGTCCCGTTATTGTCAGGCGCGCCAAGTGCGTCAAACGTAACGTTCAACGCACCGCCGAAATCGGCCGCCGACACCGACACATTCCCAAATCCGCCCAACGTGTCGAAATCAACAACATACGCTTGTTTGCTAATCGGATGAATCAGGGTCCCGCTTGCGTTAGAGACAGTATAAGAATTACCGCTGACGCTGAATGTTACTGATACAGGCGATTGCGTCGTAATGGCCTGGCTCTGTGCATACTCCAGGTCCGACATTATCAACCTCGCCGCAGAAGAAGCCTGAATACTGGCCGCACCGGTGACATACGGGACCGTCATCGCCGCGACAATGGCCAATATGACCAACGTTACAATTATCTCCACCAGGGTGAACGCGCAACGTCCCTTCTGGAAACCACGGGAGAAATTATTTTTTGGGACGTTTCCGAGCATTTTTAAGACCCTCCTTCTCTTTACCTTCACCGGCGATGGATACGCGGATCTCCCCGCTCTTCAGCAGGGCGATGATTTTGTCCAGTTGCTTGTTGGTTTTCTGGGCTGCCTTCAGCGTGCCTACACGCTGCGATCTGGCATCAAGCAGGGTTAGAGTACTACTACTACCGGACTTGGGCGATTTGGCTGCCGCTGATGCATCGGAGACGTCCGATATCGGACCGTTCGCCCACAACCCGACAATCAGAACCGTAAGCAACACAACAATGGCCGAGAGACAAAAACGCGTATAACCATCAATGTGAACTGTAGTAATCTCTACCGGTTTCTTATAGTCATTCATCACAAGGCTCCTTCATTTCTTTCTTTTAATCATTCCAGGTCTGAACAGTTACCACGGGCGTGCTGCTTCCCGGTTCTGCGGAAAAATCGTAGAGTTTCGCAATATCTTCATCGTAATTCAGGACGTGGGTCCCACCCAACTGGCTGGCATAACCAAACATATCGCTGATCACCGCCCCGTTGACCGTAGTGCTGGACTGGCTGGTGGACCCCCACGGTATCACGCCCAGATTGGTAACCACCGCACCGTTAATGGTTACATTCCTGGCCGAGTTGGTAACCCTGATCGCACCTGTGGCGACAATGGCGGGGAAACCGTCAACAGCAGTGAGCGTAATGTTATGTCCATGCAACTCGACGTTGCCGTCAATAATCAGCGTACCTGTAAAATTCAGATTACTGTGTAGTTTTACCGTGTTGCCGTTGCTTGGCGTGAGGTACACGACTCCGCCGACGTTGTTGGGTGTAACGGCTCCGCCGTTGGCCAACGGATTGTTCTGCTCGAAGTTTGTATCCGTGAACTCCTCCGCCCCATAGTTGCTGCTGCCGAGGGTGTACTCGATGTAATCTTCGACCTCTATGTCAGGGAGCGATACTTCTTCGGCGTCCCCAGTGATCGAGCCGGTAATCCGATGCAGCGGGTCGGAAATTCCGTCGGTACCACTGGCATCCCCGTTAATAACAGCCATGTTAAGCAACTGGCCGTTGATGTGGACGTTACCATTAACGGTCAGTGTCATAGGCATTATTGCCAATACAGTATCGACAACTACTCCGTAACTCGTGCTCACTTTCTTGTTGTCGGACCTGAAGGCCGTTATCGAACTGGTCCGAGAGACCAATCCGACCATGGCGGTGGATGTAAGCGTATAAAGCCCGGGTGTTTCGGAGTCTTCCTGTGCGCCGATTGTGTAACTGTCCGACGAACCGTCCACGTAGAAAGGTCCAAGTGGCGACTCAAAGTCTTCCGGGCTGAACCGCAGGACGTAGAGCGCGTGCTCCAGTCCTGACTCGGCTATGTAGCGTGCCCTCGCCAAAGTCTGATAATTTTGCGAGACCTGAACCTGGACAGACGCCACCGATAGATACGACATCCCCAGGATGAACCCCGCCGAGGTGATAATCAGCACCAGCAGCATTGCGAATCCAGATTGCAGGCGATTGCTTCTCATCATTTCCACACTCATTATTACCGGTTTTTCACATAATCGGACTTGCAGGTTTAATCGGTTCGACTGATTTTATCGGTACTAGTTCTATTAGCGTTATTCTGCGGTCGTCATCATCGTCATCGTCATCATCGTCACCGCCACCACCGCCACTTAAGTCAAGCACAGGTACGCCTTCGACAAAAGACACATATCCGGTTGCGTCGGCACGGAGGTGCGCTGTGTTTGTCAGTGTTATCTGCTGGGCGTCCTGTCCCACCGTTAGGCGTATCAGCACGAGTTGGGGTATCGGGAGGATGTCATTTGTAACGACCTCGAAATTCGACACACCAACAGCCAATGTCCGCTGGGTGAGGTAGTTCGAATATGCCCCCTGGTTCAGCAGGTTCCGGACGTTGTCGGCGTCGGTTACCTCTGCCAGCGTTTGGGAGACGTTCAGCGATGGCGGCGCGGAGGGCGGGAAGACCACCTGTAATCGCTGGATCGTCTGATTGTCGTCGAGCCGGATAAGGATAAGTTCACTGATATTAATCTGCTCGTCGGCATTGTCGTCTCCGGTCCAGATAACCATCTCGTCATCGTCAGCGGCTGTAACAAGAGCGGCTTTGCGGACGTCGGAAGCGATGTTTCTCATGGCGTATCTTCCGGAAGATACTGCTTCGATCACGCTGTCGGTACTGGCTTGGGCGTTGGACAACGCGGAACTGACCGTTACCACCGTCATTCCGATCATCACCGTAATGGTTACTGCCATCAACAGTTCGACAAGCGTAAACGCCCTAATCGGTTTAGTGTTCAAGTGTACCTCCCTCAATCATCGTCGCCTCCGCCTTCGCTAACAGCGTTGGCGTACACCAGTCTGGAAAGACTCACCAGTGCATCACCGTGGTAGCGGATATTAACGGTAACGCGAAGGAATGTCGGCTCTTCGGACTGGTCCTGACCCGCTATATAGACGCTTGCAACCGTTACGTTACGCGTCAATGCCGTCGAAGCCGGATCGCCCGTCGCAACACCGTCGAATCCCGCTATGCTCCCCTCGGCCTCGGAATATCCGTCATAGTCGTCCATGTCGTCCCAGTTGCTTCTGCCCGTTTCGCCGGCATCGGAACCGTCGGGGTCGTGAAAAGGTTTGGCGAGAATTTCTTCCATCAGGTCCTGGGCGAGGTTGATAGCGAGAGTTGAGCGGGCGTTCTGGACGGTATTGGCAGCACCGGCAGTGAATGGCATGACAACCGCCCCGACCACCATCGCAAGTACGACAGAGGCCAACAGGGCTTCAATTAATGTGAAACCGCTATTAGACATCGTAATGACCCCGTGTTAGTCCGGCCGGTCCGGTACTAATTACAGAGGCGTCCAGCGGCGAGGAGTACACGCCGCTGGAGCCTCTGAACCATATTCCGAAAACAACACACCAAACCGTGTGAATTAATAGGTATCGTGATCGACACCACCGGTGGCGTCGTCGTCGTCCGCGTTAATCTGGCCGGAAGTGCTGTTGAAATCCCAACCGGCGTTGTCGTCGCCCACAGTACCGTCAATATTAACCGTGTTCAGGTTGTTGAACTGATTCGTCGGTATCTTCTGGAGGTAAGGTCCATAGGCGTCGCCTGCTACCCAGACGTCGCCGTCAAGCTCGGTCTGGCCCGTCATGGCCTGAATGAAAGTGGCCCCACCGGCGCCGGGCAGCGCGTCCAGATGCTGAATCTTGTAAAGTTCGATCTGACTGCGGAACGTCTGCAAGTCCGATTTCAGAGCGGAATTACGGGCATCGTTCGATGCTTCCGTGAACTGCGGAATCACGATCGCTGCCAGAATTCCAAGGATAATCACGACAATCAAAATTTCGACCAATGTAAAACCTGTTGTACGACCCATAGTTACACCTCCACTTTTCAAGTTACCAAATCCCATAAAATGACTTCCCAAAACATCACGCACGCTGATTACCGTCCTGCTCGCCTTCCTCCCTTCTGTCTGTTCAAAGGACCACACCTCACCAGAACCTCTCTGAACCTTTCTCGTATCGACTGCGCCGTAACGCGCCTTAACTAAAATGCAGACTTTTCGGGAAAACATTTGGCGACTGAAGGGGGCAGGAAAACTTTTCCCACGGTTGAACCGCGCACCGATGCAAAAAAGTGGGCGATAGGTCCCTTCGGTAGCCCGGCCAACCCGACAGATCTACATTGAAAGATCTTTCAGGCCCCGTAACTTTGCGCCCCGTCAGGAACACTCCCGACAGGTTGCCTTTTCGGGGACAAACATGTCCAGCTGCCGCGACTTGCTGTTAATGCAAGCCACACAACATTTACACTCTAAAATACAAATCACCGACAAGCAAAAAACATTCGAAATCAATTATCCATGCCTCGCTGAAGCGAGCACGCCAACAGATAGGGACTTGGGACTAGGGACTTGGGACTAGGGACTTGGGATTAGGGACTTGGGATTAGGGAAAAACAGAAAAAACGGAACCTGAAACTGATAAACTGATTTACCAGTCAACCAGTCTGTTGGCATGCTCGCTTCAGCGAGGCATGGATTTTACTCTACGATAGTGGATGTCGCCGCGGGGAAGTGAAGACGCTGACCATCGTCGTCTAAAACAACCAGCCCCTCCGATGGGCTGACATCAATGACTCGTCCGGTAAAACGATTCCCCGATGATTGTATGCGGATGCGACGATTAACCATCCCGCATCGGCTGCACCAGCGATCATGAAGTTCGCCGGTCAGACCGTCTCGCAAAGCCGAAATCCACCAGTCCATCCTGCCCAGCACCGCGCGAAGAATCTCTATCCGCTCCAGAGATGAAATACCGCCGAGTTCCTTCGCCAGGCATGTCGCCCGGCGGGATAATTTCTCTGCCGGCGGCGAGGAAAAAACATTTATTCCGAACCCGATTACGACCTCTTTTCCGCGAACCTCCACCAGAACGCCCGCCAGTTTCGACTCGCCGATAACCACGTCGTTAGGCCAATCCAGGGTCGATGTTACACCGGTCGATTTTTCGATACCTTCGGCCACAGACACACCGGCTGCCAGCGTCAACGCCTCTTGAGGCAAATCGCTCGCCCGCCGATGTAAGAGCACGCTCGCCAGCACAGCCGAACCGGACGGACTGAACCATTTCCTTCCAAGCCGACCCCGACCCGCGCGCTGATATTCCGCCGTTACCACCAATGCCTGTCCAGCGGCTTGAGAGATTGACGAAAATGCTATGTCGTTTGTCGAATCAACCTCGTTGAAACAAAGAACATGCCTTCCGATATGCTCAACCGACAGGTTCCGCTCAATCAGATGTGCATCCATAACCGTCGGACGCATCAGTCTGACGCCATGAGCCGGGCTGCGCTCAAACCGATGCCCGCGCCGAGCCAACTCCGCCAACGCCTCCTCAACCTTCGCATGGTCCGCATCCGTCGCCTGTGCAAGTTCCTCCAGCGCGAAAAAACCCCCTTCGCGGCCATAAAGCAATTCCAAAATTTGATCCGCAAGTTCCATAACGCCGGTAATTGTAAGCTGGGACGGAGCAAAGCGGAGTCCCACCTGCTCTATTCGGAAGAAAAAAGGTGGGACTCCGCTTCGCTCCGTCCCAGCCTACACGGTCGTTTCAATTTCCATCGCAATATCCACCGCTGCCGCCGAGTGCGTCAGCGCACCGATAGCGATCCGCTCGACACCGGTCCCGGCGGCGGCACGGACATTTTCAAGCGTTATCCCGCCCGAAGCCTCAAGTTCGATCCGCCCCTCCAGGCCCGCTTTGTTTCGCATCGCCACCGCCCCGTCCAACTGCTCCGGCGGCATGTTATCCAACAGAATCACATCGACATCCATCTTCAAAGCACCAGCCAACTGCTCAAGCGTATCGACCTCGACCTCGATAAACCCGTCCGGGCCAAGGGAATCTCGCAGGCCATCCAGTTTGCCCGCCAAGCCGGTCAATCCGTCAGCGCCCATCGCAGCCAGGTGGTTATCCTTGACCATAACGGCGTCATACAGGCCCATGCGATGATTGCGTGCGGCACCCGCGCGGACGGCGTATTTCTCCAACACCCGCCAGCCTGGGGTCGTCTTGCGTGTGTCGTAAATCTCTGCGCTTGTATCTGCGACCGCATCTACATACTTGCGCGTAGCCGTCGCTACGCCGCTGAGCCGCTGGAGAAAATTCAACGCGACACGTTCAGCCGACAGTATCGCCCGCGTCGGACCGAACCACTCCGCCAAAACCGTCTCAGCCTCTACACGAACGCCCTCAGCCACCGACACCTTCGTCTGAATTGCTTTATCATAATCGGCTGCGATTTGCGCCAGAAACGCCCCGCCACAAAAGACCAGCGGCTCCCGCGCGACAAAACGCCCCCGACATGTAATACCTCCCGGCAGGATTGCCGACGTAACATCCCCGCCGGCGAAATCTTCAGCCTTGGCCATCTCCATCAGGCGACGGAGATTCTCGAATTCAGGTTGGTTCGGTTGAATTGGCATCGGCAAATCTTATCTACCAGGACATTAGACTCCTCTGCGCCGATTCTGTCAATCCTGTCGGGGATTCGGGGGAAGGAAGTTCCTGATCAAACGGGATTGAAAATTACCGGGCAAAGTCCTTGACAACGGCCCAATAGATGCCATAATACGATGCTCTTTATTGTGGCAGGATTCTTGAGATAACGGAAAGACAGATGAATACATACATGGCAAAATCCGGCGAAGTGGCCGCCAAGTGGCTTGTGGTCGATGCCGAGGATAAAATTCTGGGGCGCCTGGCGACGAAAGTCGCCATGATCCTCATGGGCAAACACCGTCCGGAATACACACCGCATGTAGATACAGGCGATTTCGTGGTAATCATCAATGCCGAGAAAATCCGCATGACCGGAAAAAAATGGACGGACAAACAATACGATTGGTACACCGGATACCCCGGCGGACACAAGTCCTACTCAGCAGAGGAGATGCTGGAAAAACATCCGCATAAAATCGTATTCGAAGCCATAAGGCGAATGTTACCGAAAACCCGCCTGGGCAAAGAGATGCTGACGAAACTGAAAGTCTATGCCGGTCCCGAACATCCACATCAGGCCCAGCAGCCTGAGAAACTCGAACTGTAAATGCGAATGGCGCGAATGAATACGAATTCGCGCGAATAAGAAAAGGTACAGATTTATGACGGAAGAAGCGCCAGTCAACGATAATGTCGAAACCCCTGCCGAACCGGTTACTACCGAAGCGCCTGCTGCCGGCGCGATCAAGACGTACATCTGGGGTACGGGACGACGAAAAAAAGCCGTCGCCCGCGTACGCATCCGCTCCGGCGAAGGTAAAATCCTCATCAATAAGCGTCCCATCGAAGAATACTTCAAGGCCGATCGCGACCGTCAAGCCGCCCAAAGCCCCCTGGCTACAGCCCAACTGGCGAACAAATACGACGTATGGGTCAATGTCAACGGTGGCGGACCCACCGGACAGGCAGACGCCGTTATGCTGGGACTTGCAAGGGCGCTGATAAAGGCTGCCCCGGAAGTTACCGAGTCCTTGCGGGAAAAGGGACTGCTGACGCGAGACGCCCGCATGAAAGAACGTAAAAAATACGGGCAGAAGGGCGCACGGAAACGCTTCCAGTTCTCAAAACGGTAAAATTACCGCAAGACGAATATCACGAAGCCCCGGCGTCCAAATACGTCGGGGTTTCTTTATGAAAATAGGTACTGGGC
>DAOVLV010000225.1 GCA_030631085.1 Planctomycetales bacterium
CCTATAACAGCCTCAAGCCCGTACTGGTCGTGATAGGCCAGGGCGAGGAACTCATCAACCATCTTGCTGCACGCATATGACCACCGCGTGAACCGCGTCGGACCCAGCACCGACTCGTCATCTTCATTAAACGGTATCTTGTCGCTCTTTCCATAGACTTCCGAAGTGCTTGCGACGAAGATTTTCCGCCCGAATTTGTTGGCAAGGTTCAAAACGACCTCCGAGCCGTGAATGTTCGTCTCGATAGTGTGAACAGGGTCATCGACGATAAGTTGGACGCCGACAGCGGCGGCCAGGTGATATATCACGTCGCACCGGTCAACCACCACAGCCATCGTATCGCTGTTGCGAACAGACTCGCGGACGAAACCGAAACCTTCCCGATCCGCCAGATGACGGATGTTCTCCAACGAACCTGTCGATAGGTCATCGACGACGGTAACGCCGTGTCCTGCCTCCATCATCGCCCCTGACAGATGCGAACCGATGAAACCAGCCCCGCCTGTAATCAGTACGTTCATATCGAATTATCCTTATACCGGGAAATTACGAGCCTCCATAAGAGCCTACATCCCAGTCGCTCCGCAGACAAGAACCAAATTCGCCGGCGGACGGAAAGGAGAAAAAAACAGCCTTCAACGAACGTTGATTTTTACGGCTGCCTGTGCTATCATATTGTTTGTGATGCGTGGCTTTCCGATGGGAGAACAGGTATGGGTCTGACCAACATAGAAGTGAACGTCGAAAATCCCTTCGATCCACAGCGGCACGCTATAATAACGTTTCTGGTTGATTCCGGGGCCGTTTATTCCGTAATACCCGCCGACGAACTGGAGAAGCTGGGCATCAAGCCGTCGGGAGAGCGGACGTTTTTCCTGGCCAACGGTCAGCCGGTCAAACGCCGGATCGGTGAGGCTCGCATTACCCTTCAGGAACAGTCGGCGACATGTGTGGTGCTCTTCGGCGAAGAAGACGACAGTACGCTGCTGGGGGTAACGACGTTGGAGAACCTGGGGCTGATATTCGATCCCATGCGGCAGAAGATCATGTCGCTGCCCATGCTCCTTGCGGACATGCGAAAATTCTTCCTCTAAAAAAATCACTTATTCATCCATCTTCCCAACCAAAGCAGCGCCCAGAGTCGATGGCGATGGTCGGCCTTACCAGTCAGGTGCTCGTCGATCATCCGTTCCATCGGTATCCGTGCCAGCCATCCTCGACCAACCAGCGGACCGGCGAGCAGCGTTTCACGCAAAGTTCCCCGCAGTTCGTTCTGAAGCCAATCGTGAACCGGAACGCCGAAGCCGCGTTTCGGACGGGTAAAAACTCCCTCCGGCAGCAGGTGGCTGAAGGCGTCGCGGAGAATCGCCTTTCCCCGTCGGCCTCGGATTTTGCAATCAACCGGCAGCGACAGGCCCAGCGAGACCACCTCGTGATCAAGCATCGGGCTTCGCAATTCCAGCGAACAGGCCATTGAGGCGATGTCAGCCTTTACCAGCAGGTCGTCCGGCAGGTAGGTCAAAAGGTCGTGCCGCTGGGCGTAGGCGATTTCGTCGGAAAATTCGCCCTGTTCGTAGAGGCCACAGAACCACTCTGAAGGCCTGTTCACGTCGGCCAAGGATGCGAAATCCCGCTCCATGACGAATTGCAACTGCTCCGGCGAGAATAACCGGCGGTAGGTGAAATACTGTTTCGCCGGCGGCTTATCCAGTCCTTCGGCGAATCGCACCAGTCGGCGGAGGTGCGACCGCTCGTCGTGCGGCGCTATAATCGCAGCCAGACCCGCCGCACCCCTGGTCAGAAGCCAGGTAGTCGGACCCATCGTTTCGGAAAGGCGCATCGCGCGATAGCGGTCGTATCCGCCGAAGGCTTCGTCGCCCCCGTCGCCGGTCAGCGCAACGGTTACGTGCTCGCGGGCTGCCTGACAAATCAGGTACGTCGGAATGGCCGACGAATCGGCGAACGGTTCGTCGTATTGCGCTACCAGTTTATCCAGAAGCGTCGGAATATCGAATTGCGACGGGCCGATGAGAAGTTCGTGATGATCCGTACCGAGACGCTTTGCGACCTGGGCTGCGAAGGGTCGCTCGTCGAAATCGGTTTGGGCGAATCCGGCGGTAAAGGTTTTGACGCCCCCCGCCGACCCTGCCGCCAGGCACATCAGGGCGACAATGATGGATGAGTCCACACCGCCCGAAAGCAGCGCGCCGAGCGGAACATCGGCAACCATTCGACGCTCAACCGACGCGGTCAGCGTTTCTCGGACGCGCTCGACGGCATCGCTACCGGAAATATCCGCCAGCCTGTCCGGCAGCGACCAGTACCGCCGAGGCTCCGACGACGAATACGAAACCGTCATGCAATGTGCCGGCGGGAGTTTAGCGATCCCGCGCCAGATGCTCATAGGGGACCGGACGTACCCAAGCGTCAGATAGAACGCCACCGCTTGCGGGTCAATCTCGCGCCTTACAGACGGATGCGCAAGCAAGGCCTTGGCTTCGGAGGCAAAAACTATCCGGCCCGGAAGCGTCGCGTACCACAACGGCTTCTGCCCAAGTCGATCCCGAGCCAGGAACAGTTTCCCTTTGCGGGCATCGTAAATGGCGAAGGCGAACATACCGGTAAGTTTCTCCGGCATCGCTTCGCCGTACTGCCGCCACAGAGCGAGCAGGACTTCCGTATCGCCGTGGGTTCTGAATGTATATCCCTCGGCTGAAAGTTCGTCCCGCAGCGTGTGGAAGTTGTATATCTCGCCGTTGAACGCGACCACAGTCAATCCGTCGGGCGACACCATTGGCTGGTGCGAAAGCGGCGGGTCGATGACGGATAATCGGCGAAAACCGATGGCGCACTTGCCGTCATCGCTCATAAAGTTACCGGCATCGTCGGGTCCGCGATGGTCAAGACGCCCGACCATCGTCTCAACTATCGCGGGATCGGCCCGTTCGGTTCCGGTAAAAACATATTCGCCTGCAAACCCACACATTCAGCGGTATTGTATCGCAGGTGGCACAGGTTTGTAACCCGCGTTTCTACAAACGGCGAATTTCGGCGATCCTCCCGACAAATACGGCGTCGTCCAGAATGGCTTCGACTATAATCTCGCAAGCAGGGCGAATCCGACCGTTACCGTCAGGCCACAGAACGTCCAGTTCATTATCGTCGGCCAAGGCCTGGACAGCCTCCATCCACGTCCGTTGAGTAACCCGCAACTGCTCCAGTAACGACTCGTTCTCGGGCATCCGGGGCTGGGCTGTCTGCGAAGAGATTCCAAACGCCGCCAGCAGGCGAGTCTGCTTGAGCCGCAGGGCGATTTCCAGCAATTCCTGCAAGGATCGCTTCGCGCGGGTATGCGCGTCGTGGTCGCTGCATGTATTTTCGGCTTCCGATTCAATGGCCTCGACCAATCGGCGAAAGGCCCGTCCTGCCCAATCATCAAGAAAGCGCAGTAACCAACGTCCGTTGTTGGCGGAGGCCATGGATTTTCCTCCTTTCACACTCTCGCTGACCGGGTACGGCAACGCCGGGATCATTGACCTTGCCCTCAGCCGAAATTTTAACGTCAGCGAGGCCGACCGAAGGCTCCCGAAATGCGGGGAACGACGTGACTTGGCGAATATCGCGGCAAAAAGTCGTGCCGCCTTCCTTTTCTATATGTAATATACGATTCAACCGCCCCCATCGGCAAACGTCCTTGCCCAAACGACGAAATCCGCTATGATACTCCTTATCGATAAGCGATACAAACACCCACCAAACGACGGAGATAGTTCATGGATAAACAGACCATCAATTCGCTGGAAGACATCTGGCCGATGCAGGCAGCCCTTAACGCGCGGACCGGTTTCGACACCGACGCGATGGGAAAAGCACTCGCAGCCGACGAAAACAACGCCGAATTGAGGCTTAAGGTCGGAAAGGCGCTGAAAAATTACATCGACGCCTTGGCCGACGAATGCCGCGAACTGCAACACTGCCTCGCGTGGAAGCACTGGTACAAGGAGGCCAAGGAAGGCCGGCAGTACGAATTGCAGGATTTGCAGAACGCTCGCGTCGAGGCCACCGATATGCTGTTCTTCTGGATAAGCATCTGCCAGTTGCTGGGCCTGAGCCCGACGGACGTGTACCGCCTCTACGAAGCCAAACTCAACATCAACCACAAGCGCCAGGACGAAGACCGCTCCCAAGCGGAACACAATCAGCACGAAGATGAAAACAGAGGGGTTGTGTGATAGTAATTCGTAATTGGTAATTCGTAATTGGTAATTCGTAATTCGTTTAGCAGTCGCCCGCCCAGGCGGATCTTCGACCGGAACGGCGACGCCAGACAGACTTATCTGAAAGGGACGAAACTTATGAACCACATCCCCCGTAAGACTCTCTTTTGTGTCGCGTTTTTGGCGATTTATCTGTCGGTTACAATGGTCTGGGGCGAAAAACCCGCATC
>DAOVLV010000235.1 GCA_030631085.1 Planctomycetales bacterium
AAGCACGTTTGCGTCGGCTTTTATAGAAAGGACTCCGTGCCCTTCCTGGATAATGGCCGTTATTGGCTTGGCGGCTATAGCTGGCATTGGTGGTATTCTCCCTGTGCTTGCAGTCAATAGTTCGTTACAACAGCGTCAAACCTCGTCGTCCATAAACAGGATTCGCTTGTTATTATGCGGCATTGGCTGCTTCCTTTACCTTATTATCTTCGACCATTTCCGGCCTTTTTCGTGGTAAGGAACAGATCGAAAATTGTTGATGCGATTTCATTCGGTATCGTCGATGCGGACGATTTGGTTGCCTGGATTACCATCCGTTACCACCCATTAGCGGAGATCGCCGTCGCTGCCAGTTTCAGCAGGAGCGTAATGCAGATTACGGCGCAGATCGTCCTGATGATACCGGGCGAATCGTACGTGTCGTCCCCGGCACTTTGCAGATCGTCCGGGATCAGGTCGAGTTCGTCAAATCCGGTCTCCGGCTCCATTTCAAAGCCTCCTTCCGCCCGGTACGTTGGCGGACGCACACGCTGTGAAGGCGTGCGCGACGGCACAAAACGTACGCGGCGAAATAGAGTATATCCCCTGACCCTTCATCAGTTATCGGTAGGCGGCAACAGCGTCTTAAATATCACGTGAGATGTTATTTGTGCTTCTGGCGGTATATTTCGAGTGCGGACGGGAACGGTTTGAGGATGCGCTCGAAACTGCCGAGCGAATACGCGATGGTCAGTCCGTAGTTCGAGATCGGAACGCCGGCGTTTTGGCATCGCATGATGCGCGAGAGCATTTCACGACGGTTCCACATGCACCCGCCGCAATGAATGACCATCCGGTATTCCGACGGGTCGTCGGGAAAATCATGCCCCTGGACGTGAGAGAATCGCAGGTCGCCGCCGACGTACTGCTTCAGCCATTTGGGTATTTTCACACGCCCGATGTCGTCTTCGATCGGGTGATGCGAACATGATTCCGCCACGAGAATATGATCGCCCGGCCTGAGGTCTTCGATGGCTAACGTGCCTCGGACGAACTCGTCCAGATCGCCCTTGAAACGGGCGAACAGGATGGAAAAACTCGTCAACGGAACGTTTGCAGGCGTATCGGCAGCCACCTTGTCGAAGGCCTGCGAATCGGTAACGACCAGGGCAGGGGGGCGTTTGAGGCGGTCCAATGCCTCGGACAGCCTGTTATCCTTGACGACGATGCAATACTGCTCGGCATCGAGTATGTCGCGGATGGTCTGGACCTGTGGCAGGATAATCCTGCCTTTCGGCGCTTCCAAATCAATCGGGACGACCAGCACGATGAGTTCGCCCGCCTCGGCGAGGTCGCCGACGATTGACGAGGCGTTGATAAACTCGTCGGGCGTAGCCTTGATAAGGGCCTCCCGCAAATCGAGGATGCCTTTTCCTTCGGTGGCGACGGTGTGGACCGGCAGGACTTTTTCGTCGGTGAGTCGTTTGACCAGAGCATGGTCTGGTTCGGCGATGTCGGACTTGTTGAAGATGACGATTGCGGGGATTTTTCGCGTTTCGAGTTCGTGAAGGATTTTCTGCTCATATTCGCCCCATTGTCCGGCATCCACGACGATCACGCCGACGTCCGTGCGGTCGAATATCAGGCGGGTCTTGGCCACTCGCAATTCGCCGAGCGCACCGGCGTCGTCGATACCGGCAGTGTCGATGAACAGCACCGGCCCGATGGGCAGCAGTTCCATCGGCTTTTCGACCGGGTCGGTGGTGGTTCCGGCTACGTGCGAGACAATCGAAACGCTCTGGCGAGTCATCGCGTTCAGCACGGAGGATTTACCGACGTTCCGCCGTCCGAAAAGACCTATATGAAGCCTGAAACCTTTGGGTGTTTTTCGCATCTATTTTTCCAACGTAGCACGGGCGTCTCGCCCGTGTTTTCTTTGTTCACGGACGAGACGCCCGTGTTACGGTACTAAAAATACAGGTCGCGTTCGTCCGTTTTGTGGATTTTTTCGAGTCGGCTCATCAATTCTGTTTTTTGCGGTGAATCGGGTAGTTTATCGAGTTCTGTTCGGATTGTTTTCTCGCCGGCAGCGCGTGTTTCGTCCGACGCGTAATCCACAAGGTATTCCGTGAGCGTCGATAGTGCGTTCGGCGTGCAGTACCGTTTGATGAAGCCGGGGACGGCGAACTCCATGAAGTGTTCGCCCGTCCTTCCGAGGCGGTAGCAGGCGGTGCACCAACTGGGGATGTACCCGTCGGACAGCAATTCGCGAACGATCTCGTCCAGCGAGCGGATGTCGCCGAGCGTGAACTGTTCCCGTTCCATGACCTGCGCGTCGCCGGCTTCGGTGTATCCGCCGATCTCGATTCTGCTTCCGGCGTCGATTTGCGAGACGCCGAAGGCCATGACTTCTCTGCGGAGTTCCGGTTCTTCGCGGGCAGTGAGTATCATCCCGGTATATGGAACAGCCAGGCGAAGAATCGCGACGAGGCGTTTGAAATCGTAATCGCCGACCAGTCGGCCTTCGCCCAGGTCCACTCCGTCGGCGGGGCGCAGGCGCGGGAAACTTATCGTGTGCGGGCCTACGCCGTAGCGTTCCTGAAGATGCAGCGAATGGGACACGAGTCCCAGCACCTCGAATCGCCAATCGGCCAACCCGAACAGCGCGCCGATACCAATGTCGTCAAGACCCGCCTCCATCGCCCGGTTCAGCCCGTCAAGCCGCCAGAGGTAATCGCCCTTGCGCGTATCGCCCGGGTGCATCTTCGCATACGTCGCGTGGTGATAGGTCTCCTGGAATATCTGGTAGGTTCCGATACCGGCCTGTTTGACCCTTTCGAAACCGTCGTGGTCCAGCGGGGCTGCGTTGATATTGACTCGGCGTATGCTGCCATGGCCGACTTTTACGCTATATATCAGCCTGACGATTTCGGCGACGTAATCGGCGTTGTAGTCGGGGTGTTCTCCGAATACGAGTATAAGCCGCTTGTGCCCGACGTTTTCGAGCGCTTCGACTTGTTGGCGGACCTCGTCGCTCGAAAGTGTTCGCCGGATCGCGCTTTCGTTCGACCGCCGGAACGCGCAATATCTGCAATCGTTGACGCACTTGTTCCCGATGTACAGCGGCGCGAACAGGACGATGCGGTTCCCATACACTTTGCGTTTCAGTTCGCGGGCGGCTGCGAATATCTCATCAACGAGTTCCGGCTCGTCGGCGGCCAGCAGATCGGCGGTTTCGGCGACGCTGAGGGGTTCCTTGTCGAGGCTTTTGGCGATAATCTCGCGCACGCGCGCCCGGTCGGGGCTGGCATTATTCAACAGCCCTTCCAGCAGGGCGTCGTCGATGAAATCGACCGCCGATTTGCTCAATTTTTCCGTCTTCAGGTCGCGCACGTAGGCGCCTCCGTTCGAGATATATAACCAAGCGAATCGCCCCTGCCTGCGGCGACAAGGCGACCAATCGCTGCGATTCGTTCTTTCAGGAATTCGTGGTAATCGTCGGCCTGGTTCACACCCGCCTTGGCGGGATAAATCTCGTACAACGCCCTATACCCTGCCGGTGTGATATTGGGCATGATAACATTCGCGCCGCGTTGCAGGCCAAGTTCGTAACCGCTCTGCCCGTCGAGCGTAGCCAGAGCGGTCGTCGCTGGAATGTTGGCGAGCGGGCACACAATCCGCGCCAGGGCAATGACCTTGCAGGCTGTTGTTTCGTCGTTGGGAACCTGCATATCGTCGGTAGCGCGGAGTTTATCGGCGATTTGGGCCAGGGGCGTTCGCGGGTTATGGATGTAAGGCCCACAGCCAATCATATCCAGCCCCAGCCGGGCGAACAGGTCGATGTCGCCGGCGAGCGTCTCGTAAGTTTGCCCCGGCAGGCCAATCATCACGCCGCCGCCAATTTCGTAACCAAGTTCCCGCAACTGATGAAGGATTGCGATCCGGTCGGATTTTACCCCGTTCAAATCCGGGTGAATCCTCTCGTAAAGCGAGTGGTCGGACGTCTCGAATCGCAGGAGGTATCTGTCAGCGCCTGCGGCCCGCCATAGCGCGAGTTCTTCGGCCTTTCGCTCGCCGAGGCCCAGCGTAACGGCCAGCGGCGTTGCCTTTTTGATTTTGGTAACGACATCGGCAAACCATTGTGCCGAAATCCCGCTGTCCTGCCCGGACTGGAGGACGATCGTGCCGTAACCAAGTTCACATGCCAGGTGCGCGCAAGCGAGGATTTCCTCAGCGGTCATTCGGTATCGCTTCAGGTCTGTGTTGTGCGATCCAAGGCCACAGTAGGCGCATCGGCGGACGCAATAGTTTGAGAATTCCGTCAGCCCTCGCAGGTGAACTTCATCGCCGACGTTCCGGCGGCGCACCTTGTCG
>DAOVLV010000417.1 GCA_030631085.1 Planctomycetales bacterium
CCACTACTGAAATTGACGACATGATCCATTGTTATGGAACCATATCAAAGCCGGATGCTCATGGATATTCATCTAGATTAATGGGCGGATTGAAGATATTTGAAAATGGATCAGTGACCTTAAGCAGTGGCGGCATGGTGAACGTTGACAACCTTGAATCCGGTATGTCCGGTGGCGAATTGAAAGGTACAGGAACCTGGGACGGGTATTTGCATGTCGGTCATTATGGTACGGGTCGCTTCGAGCAGACCGCCGGAAGCGTCAGAGTCATTGGTCTGACCCTTGGATATGAGCCGGGAAGCGAAGGCACTTATATTTTGAGCGGCGACGCGGCGCTTGAACTCCGCGGTGCTTGCATCGGTTATCAAGGTATCGGCCGATTCATTCAGAACGGCGGAACAATTACAGTCGGCGACAACCATCTCCGCGTGGGTTTTAATGGGCTGTACTACTCAGAGGGTACCTACGAACTGCATAATGGGATACTCGATACTTACACCATAGGAATCGGTGTTGGTTATGGAACAGGGCATTATCTTCAGACTGGTGGAACGCTACTCACCCAAGGCATGAGCGTCGGTTCAGAAACCGGAGATTCGTCTGATTGCGAGATTACCGGAGGTAGTCTGGTGTCCGAAAGCTTATCGGTCGGTTGCCCGGCGGGGGCGAGTTTTGTTCAGCGTGGCGGCTCAATACAAATTGATCGCAGCCTGATTTTGGGGCGTGGGACTTACCACAATAGCAACAGCGCGAAAGGCCCTGGACTATACGAACTGATCGATGGCGCACTGGCGACTGGAAGCGCCTATTTGGGTTATGAGGGACATCAAGGCATGTTTATTCAGACCGGTGGATCGCACCAGACCGGCAAACTTCATATCGAGCCGACAGGGCGATACGAATATTCGGCGGGTCAACTGAGCATCGGCGATCTTTTAGTCAATGATGGCGAATTCGACTTCATGGGCAGCACAACCACTTTCTCTGCCGGTACCGGCGGGTGTTGGGATTTTCGCTTGGGCAACCTGATGAATGTATCGAACGTTTCCATGACAATCGGGGAAAATACACTGGCGATGTTCCCGGCGGGATTCGATCCGAACGTTGAATTCGCGGATTATCAGTGTGCCGGCGTGACGTACATCGTCGGTAACACAATGGTCATTCCAGCAGGCGCCGACATAAAGTATTCAGAGGCCGAGGAAGACAGGTCAATCGACGATCACATCGAATGCGCAGGCTCGCTTGCTCCGTACGGAGAATGGGATGATCTCTACCTTACCCGCGGCCTGCACGTCCAAAGCGGCGGCAGCGCCCAACTGGGAGACGATGGAATCCTTTATGTTGAAAATCTGGTATCAGGTATTACCGATGGCAGCCTGGAGGCTGACGAAGAGAAAATCGGCTACACGGGAACAGGTCTGTTCACTCAAACCGGCGGAACCAATACCACAGAGTACCTCATTCTTGGATACGAAGCAGGTTCCAGCGGCACGTATATAATGCAAGGAGATGGACAGCTCGTTACTAGGAGCATAAAAGTCGGGTGTGGTGGAACAGGGCACTTCATCCAGGAAAGCGGCACTGTTACCAGCCGGGGTTTAGGCATCAAGGGGGAGGAAGAAAGCGGTGATGGCCTGTATGAAATGCGGGGCGGTCTGCTTGACATTGATTCTGCCTCAATCGGCGAGTTCGGTTCGGGCACTATCCGTCAGAGCGGCGGTGTGGTTGTTTGTGACGGGAACCTTAACATTGGGGCCTGGAAACCCGGCCCGGGCACGTACGAACTGTCGGACGGCCAGTTAACTTGCGGGACGCTGAACGTCGGCTACAAGGGTGAAGGGCATTTCATTCAGACCGGAGGCGTTGTAACAGTAACGGACATCGATTCCTACGACGGTCTCTTTCTTGGAAAAAGAACCTCCGGGGACGCCGCCGATGGTACGTATGAACTCATCGCCGGTGAGTTATCGGCTAATTACGCCAGCATTGGTTATGCGCGCATCGGTACGTTCATCCAGACCGGCGGGACCGCCTCGATTACGGAAGATATGATGGTCGGTCGATATTCCGGATCGACCGGAACGTACCAACTCAGCGACGGGACCCTCGCGGTCGGTGGAGGCCTTTATCTGGGTTACGATTCCGGCTGCAAC
>DAOVLV010000286.1 GCA_030631085.1 Planctomycetales bacterium
ACTCGAAAAAGATGGATGTGTTTTCGTCAGACACGGCACCAATCACGATATTTATTTCAATCCATCGACCGGACAGAAGCAGCCGGTTCCGCGACACAAAGAAATTGACAACACTTTGGCGAAGCATATCCGCAAATATATGGGGCTGGACTGATCCGGTATGGCAATGCTTACCTGCCAAACTTTCTTTGAGAGAACAACCGAATGTCGAAGGTGAAAAAACGTTACGTGCATGTGGGTATGGGCGGCAGGAGCAGGATGTACGCGGACGCCATCATCGGCGATTTTTCCGACTCCTGCGAACTGGCGGCTATATGCGACATAAGCGGCGGACGGTTGGACCTGGCCAATCGCCATATCGCCGAACTCGGCGGCTCGCCCGTCCCGGCGTACCGGGCTGATGATTTCGATAAGATGATCGCCGAAGTCAAGCCGGATGTCGTTATCGTAACCACCGGCCCGGATGCCACACACAGCGATTACATCTGTCGGGCGATGGAACTTGGCTGCGACGTCGTTACCGAAAAACCCATGACCACCGACGAAACCCGCTGCCGGAAAATCCTCAAAACCGCCGCCCAAACCGGTAGAAACCTCCAGGTTACTTTCAACTATCGCTACAGCCCGCCACGAAGCCAGGTCAAGGAAATGATCGACTCCGGCGTCATAGGCGAGATACTCAGCGTCGATTTCGCATGGTTGTTGAACACCAGCCACGGAGCCGATTATTTTCGCCGATGGCACCGGCGGCGCGAAAATTCCGGCTCGCTGCTGGTACACAAAGCGACGCACCATTTCGATCTTGTTAACTGGTGGCTTGGCGATGATCCTGAAGAGGTCTTCTCTCACGCCTCGCTGTCCTACTACACGCCGGCGACGGCTGAACGAATGGGCCTGGCAGGACGGTCTGAACGATGCAGGGATTGTCCTGTCGCTGAACGCTGCAAATTCCACCTGGACCTGGCGGACTCGGAAGACATGAAGGAAATGTACCTCGATTGCGAAGACGAACCGAACGGTTACATCCGCGACAAGTGCGTCTTCTCCGACGAGATCGACATCTGGGACAATATGTCGGTCTCGGCCCGGTACAAAAGCGGCGCGCTGCTCAACTACATCCTGCACGCCTACAGCCCCTACGAAGGCTATCGCATCGCCTTCAACGGGAGCCGCGGTCGCCTGGAGCATCACGCCTGCGAGAATACGTACATCAGCGGCGACGGAACCATCCCCGGCGAACTGGAAAAGGGGAATACCACGATAACCCTGATTCGGGAGTTCTCATCGCCGGAGCAAATCGAGGTCAGGACAAGCAAAGGCGGGCACGGCGGCGGCGATACGCCACTATTGGCGGACGTCTTCGACCCCGAAGCCCCAGCCGATCCGCTCAAACGCAAGGCTGGACGACGGGACGGAGCCTATTCGATACTTGTCGGCGTGGCTGCATGTAAAAGCATCGACACCGGAAAGGCAGTCAAAATCGCGGACCTCCTCGGCGATGCGCCGTTGTAATAACTCATACTGACCGAATACGTAACACGGGCGTCTCGCCCGTGCGAAAAAGCAGGAAAAAATCACAGAACTCACGGGCGAGACGCCCGTGTTACGTATTTTTGCAACATTTTATAAAGACAGGACTTACGGGATATAATCAGGCCAAATCGGTCAGTTTGAGTAATAAAAAAGGCGGGTCGGGTCGTCAGAACGGTCGTGGTCTGACGGCATTTTTTTAATTTCCAATTGACAGCAAGCCAACAATAAAAGCAAAGTAAGCCTCCGAATAGGTCAGCGACCTTCGGGAAATACAATTGAAAATCGGAAACAGGAGCAAAAATGGCAAGCCCCGTTGAAATCTTAAAAGGACTGGAAAAGACAAAGGAATTTTTCGTTGGGATTGATTCGGACGGCTGTGCGTTCGACTCGATGGAGATTAAGCACAAGGAGTGTTTCATCCCCAACACTATTAACAGCTGGGAACTCCAGGCCGTCAGCCGATTCGCCCGCGACGTGGCTGAATTCGTCAACCTCTACAGCAAGTGGCGTGGCGCCAACCGCTTCCCGGCCCTGGTGAGGGTTTTCGACCTGCTGGCTGATCATCCCAAAGCCGTCGAGCGGGGATACAAGGCTCCGCAGGTTGATTCGTTACGAAAGTGGATTGACCAGGAGTCCAAACTGGGCAACCCCGCCCTCGAAGCGAAAATCGCCGCCACCGGCGACGAAGTTCTCAAAAGGACTCTTCGATGGTCCCATGCCGTCAATGCCGACGTGAAAAAAATCGTTCGCGGCGTCCCGCCGTTCCCACACCTCCGCGAGAGCCTGGAAAAAATAGCCGAATCGGCTGACGCCATCGTCTGCTCCGGAACGCCGGGCGAGGCGCTGAAGCGGGAGTGGGACGAGCACGACATCGCTCAATACGTCCACATTATTTGCGGGCAGGAGATGGGTTCCAAGACCGAGCACATCGGATATGCTGCCGGTGGAAAATACGAACCCGACAAGATATTGATGATCGGCGACGCCCCCGGCGACATGAAGGCAGCCAAGGCGAACGGGGCATTGTTCTATCCGATTAATCCCGGCGACGAAGCCGACTCGTGGAAACGCTTCTTCGAAGTCGCTGCCGATAAATTCTTCGCCGGCCGGTACGCGGGCAAGTACGAAGACGAACTCATCGCCGAATTCGACGCCCACCTGCCCGAAAAACCGTCGTGGGGGCAGTAGTAGTCGGTAACAGCAAGCCAATGTTCCGCAACCGGTTGGCGTGCTCGCTTTTTGCCGGCACGTGCATTATGGAAAAGATAACTCGCTACAAATCGATATGCCATTCGTACTATCTGGTCGTCGGGATGTTTGGCCTGGGTCTCATACCGGCGCTGATCAAGAACATCGAGGAGGCGTTCGGGTTCACGCACGCCCGGATGGGGTTGTGGATGGGTCTGGCCAGCGTTTTTTTCTCGATGGCCGCTCTTCTCGGCGGGTCGCTTTATGACCGCTGGGGAGCCCGCGTGGTTATGAGTTGGGTTTTGGTTCTCAGCGCGGCCGCCGCTGCCTGCATTGCCTTTGCGCCCGTCGCCGGCGCATTCGTCGCAGCCTTGCTGTTCTTCTATTTCGCCAACGGCATGGGTTCCTTCGTCAATCCGCTCGTCGGCCGGTTCTGTCGGCGGGACCACCAGGCCCGCGGGATTAACCTGCTTCACGCCTTCCAGGGTCTGGGCAGGCTTCTCGGACCTGTGGCGGTGTGGCTTTGCCTGCTTGTTACAGGCAGGTGGCAATCGACTTTCCTGGTGGCGGCTGGGGCGTTCACCGTGTGTCTGGTACTTGCTTCTGTCGGTTTCCGCGATCTGCCGCTTCATCCGGCCGCGCCGCACCCGGAGCGTAAGGCCTCCTCCGCCCTCCGCCCGGACCTGACTCTCCTGCTGGGGCTGTCGGGCTTCGCATTCTATGTGGGCTGCGAGGCAGTGCTCGTCATCTGGATCCCGAACTTCCTGGAATCCGAGGCTGGTTTTCCCAAATTCCAGGCCCTGCTGGCGCTGACCTTGCTCATGGCCGGTATGACAGCGACTCGGTTGATCCTGGGATTGAGACGGAGCGTCGCCGGGGCGAAATTCATCATCTGCTCGGTCGCCGCGAGCGTCGCAGCCTTGCTGTGCCTGACGAACGTGAGCAGCGCCTTGTGGCTTCAACCGGCAGCCTTTCTGCTCGGAGCGTCCATCGGCGGGCTTTGGCCTTACCTGATGGCGGCAGTATTCGACTATCGCCGTCATCAGCA
>DAOVLV010000207.1 GCA_030631085.1 Planctomycetales bacterium
AGACGCGCCGAAGGTTTTTGAAAAGTGAATACAGACCAGAGAAGGGACTAGGGACTTGGTTCCAGGGACTTGGGAAAAGAAGAAAAGAAAAACGGATAAACCGATTCACCAATCAACCGATCAACCAGTCAGCCGGTCAACCAATCAACTGATCTGTTGGCGTGCTCGCTTCCACGTAGTGTCCCCAAGGGAAGCGAGGCATGGCGAAATGGCAAGCCGTACCGTTTAGGCAAGATAGGCAAAGGCGGATTTTTTAAAATGGGTGTAAAAACGACCCCGAAATACGCAAGTGCTTGCGCGTCAAGGATTTACAGATTTTGTCTTTGTTCCCAATTGTTCCCATTTGTTCCGAATCGTTCCGAATCGTTCCCAATTGTTCCGAATTGTTCCGTTTCGTTCCGAATTGGCCCGTTTCGTTCCGTTTCGGCCCGTTTCATTTCCCAGGGAGGTACTCCGGGCTACTTCGGTCTCCCGACGCATATCGGGATTCGTAAGGGTGCTCGTCAGAATTCCATCGGAAGGACAACGGGCTTCTTTGTCTTGGTTGCCGAGTTGGCTTGACGGTAGGCCTCGTTGTACTGCTCTGCAACGACGTCCCATGAAACAACCTCGTCGAGGTACCGCTCCAGGTTATTTCCCAGCCTCATTCGCAGACCCTCATCGCACGCCAGATGAACGACGTGCTCGCGCAGCATATCCTTGTTGGTAAAGAGCAGCCCACCGCCGCTTTCGAGCGTCTGTGCGGTCAGTCCTTCCATCGGCGCAGTTGTAATAAACGGTTTGTTCAGCGCGATGATCCTCGCCAGCGTACCGGACTGCGTTTCGTCCGTACTGGGAAGTACGACAAAGTCGCACACTGCCATCATTTTGTAGTACCGCTCGCCGCGAGGGACGAATTCGTAGTAATGCGCCAGACCTTTGTCTTCCAGGATATCGACTTCGTGCTTGTATTTTTCGTAATCGGCCTTGTGGTTTATATCCCGCATCGTACCGGCGGCCAGCAAGTCCCAATCCTGCCCGGTCTTCTCTTCGATGGTCTTTGCAATCTCCTCCCACATGCTCGTGAGGATGTCCCATCTTTTGTTCGATTGTATCCATCCGATCAGTCCGACCAGGTGGGGTCCGAGCGTTTTGACGTTGTTGAGTCCCAATTCTTCCCGTAGTTTCGGTACTTCGCTGACGGCCCATCGCCTGTCGGGTCTGGCTCCGTGAGGGACGACCATAATGTTCCGGGGCGTCTCCCACCCTCGTCCGTGGAAATTCCAGTCAAGGCGCCACTTCTGATAATGACACTTGAAAAGCACGACATGGGTGCGCTGTGCGAGTTTGTAGAGAAAATTCGCCTCGAACGCCGTCAACCTTCCGTGAACCGTATGCGGCTCGACGACAATCGGGAATTCGCTGATGGCGTCCAGAAGGGCAAGGAAGCCTTCGTTACCGTCGCCTGCGCCGCGCGAGTCGTGATATTCGTACAGGCCGTATTCGTGCTCGATGTGAATGACATAAGGCTGGAGCTGGCGTATTTTCGCCGCTACCGGTCGCCACCAGTCTCGTTGCGACATGTCGATTATGGGATAAACGCCGTCGCCTTCGCCGTCGGTGTGGCTGATGACCAGGACGTCTCTGTCGGGGTTGTGTTTCTGGATGAACTCTCGTGCTTCTTCACAAAACGTCGCTATTCCGCACAGGCGCGGAGGATACGAACTGATCATTACAATCGGAGACGGCATACAGAGACTCCCTTATCCATCGTGTGTATCTGACGGGTTTGTTTCTACCATTTTATCGGCAGATGGGAGGCCTAACGTTTGCAGAGTTTGCCTTTCTGTCATTAAAAGCAGGCTCATTAACCACGCCAGGGTGCTTTCTGCGCCTTGGTTGCTGTTGAGTCTGTCGGGGTGGATACCGTCGCGACAGCCTCCGGTGGTGAAGTCGCAAACCGCCTGCTGGAGGTCGTTATCGCCCAGGAACCAGTTGAAGCACCGGCGTGCCTGTTCAAGCCAATAATCCTGCCCCGTAACACTGTATGCTTCTATGCATGCGTCGATAAGCCCATGCGCCTCGACCGCTTGCTGGTCGAACTGGGCCTTCGGGCCGCCTCGTGTGTACCATCCGTTGGTGCCGATAATCGAGAGATACCCGTTCTCTCCGGTCTGCGTCTCCAGCAACCATCGTAGCGACCGTTCGCCCATTTCGATCATATCGGAGCGGAACATCCATTTACCGCTCAACAGCAGGGCGTGTGAAAGTTTCGCGTTCTCGTATGTTACGACATCTTCGCACCATGGCCAGTCGTCGTCGGAATTTTCGACGAAATGCCTGAAGAGCATCTCCGCCAACACCTGCCTGGTGCGTCTCGCTTCGCTGTCTCCACCGAAGCGCTGGAGGTATGCGTGGATACCGACAATCGTGAACGCCCACGCTCGCGGCGAGATGAATTTATCCGCAACCGAGAGGCCACGCTCAAACAGGCGCGTCGCAAGACCGACAATCGGTTCTGCCCTGCACATCGCCACGCAAATCCCAAGTCCCCACAGCGCCCTCCCGTGCGAATCTTCCGACCCGACCATCTCCGCCCACCGACGGTCGTAATTCATGAAATTCCGAAACCGTCCCGAGTCGTCGTCCAGCGCGTAACTCAAAAACGCCAGATACGTCTGCAACAACGGGAGAATCTTCTCGTCGTGCGTCTGGTTCCAGTACATCGCTGCTACGATTAACGCACGCGTGTTATCGTCCGTGGCGTACCCGTGCTGACGGTTCGGCGTGGCGTATAGACAGTGCTGAAGAATACCGGTGCTGTCGGTAAGCATACGTAGATGACGCAGGTCGATTTCAGGTAATTCGTCGGCCGGCGACGGCGCATCGGCCCCGACCCCGTCTGATTGGGTTACAACCGCAGACGGACGAACCGGCGTTTTTTGCGATTCCCTGAACACCTTCAGGTAATGTTTGCCAACTTCAGGCCAGATCATCTGCCGACTGTACTGGTAGGCCCGTTTTCGCATCGCGTCGCGTTCGACTGTGCTATCCAGCAGGTCAATGAGTTGTTCGGCGATCGCGTCGGAGTCCTTGAACGGTACGATCCGTCCTCGGTCTTCGGCGAGGATTTCCCTGGCGTACCAGTATGGTGTGGAAATAATCGCGTTTCCGGTTCCCAGCACGTACGCCAGAACGCCCGAAACAATCTGTGCTTCAGCGAGGTACGGTGTAGCGCAGATGTCGGCGGCACAGAGGAACTCGCATAACTCGGCCGGTTCGACGAAGCGATTCTGGAAGATGACGTTTCGTTCCACGCCCAGTTCTCTTGCCAGGCGGTGCAATCCGGTGCGGTATTCCTCGCCCTTGCTCCGACGGACGTGCGGATGCGTGGCTCCGACTATCATGTAGGCGATGTCGGGATGCTTGGCCACAACCGCCGGTAAGGCTTTAATGACATACTCGACGCCCTTTCCCGGACTCAACAGGCCGAAAGTAAGTATCAGTTCCCTTCCCTCAACGCCGAACTTGTCTTTATAAAAGGCGGGGTCCACAAAAGGAACGTCCGGAATACCATGAGGAATGTGAATGACCTTTTCAGGATCGACGCCGTAAATGTCCAGGAGGAACTGTTTGGCCTTTTCGGCCATTACGACGACTTTTGTGCTGAGTTGGCATATTTCCGTGAGTACCTTTTTCTGGTCTTCGAGCGGTTCGGCCAGAACTGTGTGGAGCGTGGTAACCAGGGGTCTGCGGAGCCTGCGGAGCAGCGTCAGGATATGCGAACCGCTGGGGCCGCCGAACAGTCCGTATTCGTGCTGAAGGCAGACCACCGCTGCGCTGGAGATATTGATGAACTCTGCTGCGCGACGGTAATCGTTCTGAACAGACTCGCGGATCTCGAAGCGAACGCAGTCTTCGTATCGGTATCCTTCGGGGACGTCGTTGATGACTACCACGCCGCAACGGTACGCCTTGCCCGCCGCTCCGGCGACGGCTTCACGCAGGTCGCGCGTGAACGTGGCTATACCACATTGCCGGGGGACATAATCGCCGATGAAGAGTATTTCTTTTCTGTCAACACGTTCAACGCGACTCATTTGTATCCTCGATTCCGCCGGTCCCGCCCATTGCGGATTCGGCAAAAGATTGGATTCTAACCACCAGACCTGATTTGTTCAACCGGATTTAGAGTTTGATTTAAAGTTTGGTAATGGTAACTCATCATTAGAGACTTGGCACTTGGTCCCTGATCCCTGCTGTTGATATAATGAGACCTATGAAACACAAGGCCTCGTTGATAGCGCTCGTCTGCATTGTCTTTGCCGGCGTTCTGGCGGCGGGAATAATGCTTTCCCAATCATTGTCGTGCACGCAGCCGCGTAAGGTGGAGGATTACCACCCGCGCATCACCGACCGCCCCCGCCTGGGAAGTCTGGACGTAACATTTATCGTCGCTGCCGACACGCACTTCGGCTATCGCGATATAGCCAAAACCAACAAACGCCAGATACGCGCAATGAACGTTGTTACGGGCGTGGATTATCCCTGGGGTATCGGCGGGAAGGTTTCCAGGCCTGAATGGGTGATCGTCGCCGGCGACCTGACAGACAACGGCAGAAAGGCCGAATGGGAGGAATTCGAGAGCCACTACGGATTCACGGGAAAAGACGCCCTGCTGAAGTACCCAGTCTATTCGGGCACCGGAAATCACGACCGCTGGAGCGGAAAGAACGGGATCGTCATGCAGAAGGTCCGCGCACGCCACGGCAGCCTGTACTATTCGTGGGACCACGGCGACCTGCACATGATCTGCCTGGA
>DAOVLV010000110.1 GCA_030631085.1 Planctomycetales bacterium
CCGCATATTCATCCCAATGCAGGAGCGTATAGCCCCCGAAAGTTCCGGACTGGATTTCGGTTCAGACCCCGGGCCGACGCTCTCGGTGATGTTTGAACAGGCCGGTCATTCCATGGCGATCTATGACCATTTTTACGCACGGGACCCCTCCGTACTGGAAAGGCAATATGATTTCATTACCGCTAGCGAGGTGGTGGAGCATCTGCATAATCCGAAAGATGATCTGGATAAATTATGGTCATGCCTGAAGCCGGGCGGTTGGCTTGGCATAATGACGAAACTCGCTCTTGGCCGCGAGGCCTTTGCTGATTGGCACTATAAAAACGATTTTACCCACGTCAGTTTTTTCTCTCGGACGACGTTTGAATGGCTGGCAAGGAAGTGGCAGGCAAAAATAACCTTCGCCGACAAAGATGTAATTCTTTTTCGCAAGAAGAATTGGAAATAAAGGGAGAGAGTAGGAGTCTGTCCGTTGTTAAACAGGAAGTATTTTCCAGATAAACTCAATACAAATACGGTGGGTCGGAAATAGTAGTCAGTAGCCGGGAAACAAATCAGAAACGCGTAACCCGTATGGTGCTCCAGAATTGGTTCTTGATTCGGATAGCACAATGCCGAAGATAACCAACGATGGAAAGAGGAATGTCCGCTATGTTTAGTGGCTGGATTTGCAGAATGGGGAGCATGTCGTCAACAGTAATGTGATAACTTTAAGCACCATTAAGGGGTACCTGCAAGGCTGTGGGTACGCCCCCGGGCTTCTGCGTAGCGATTTTCGCTTCGGGCGTGATCAGGTCGTTAATCTGGCAGGTTTTGCGCACGAGCCAACCGATGCCCGTTCGGCCTGCATAGCCGTTCTCCAAAAGGCGAATCCCAACGCCTCCAGTAAAGACGCAGTCATAGCCTGCCGAGAAGTTGGGGCACCTGTCGTTTTCGTCCATGAACAACAAAACCTGGAGTTTTGGCAACAGACGCCGGATGACGCCAAACGAGTTGGCGTAATTCCTGCTATGAAGCTCGGAGAATTCTTCCGTCAGCACAAGGAAGATCTGTCTCCAGATGCAGTTTATCGTGCAAAGACATGGGCCCGGTTCGACAAACACTATCAACTCATATTTGTGGACGTAGGCCTGATGCCTACCGTTGAAAAGACGATTGGAAACCACCTTAGCGATCTTGTCGAGCGCGTCGTCAGGAACCTGCGTAAGACTGTTTGGCCGACCAAGCTGGAGATAACCGACCTAGAAGGCCATTGGCTGGTCAGGTCGGCGTTTTGGCTGCTGGCGGCCAAGATTCTGCAAGACAAGAGGGTTCATGGTTTCGTAACGCTTGATTGGTCCAATGTGAGCGATGTCTTTCGACGCGTCGCAAAGCACTATGACTCACGAACGGATGCTCAGTCACCTATTGCGATTCAGGGCCAACGACGGCTTGACGCTTTGGGGAGTGCCGCAGAAACAATCGTGCAGTCAGGTCATCTCGGGCACGTAACAACCGAGTCACTCGCCTACGTTTATGAGAACACGCTGATTGATGATGAGGCGCGGGTAAAACTGGGCACGCATAGCACGCCACCTTATCTTGTTGACTACCTTGTTGCTAAACTCAGACCCTGGATTGAAAAGATTCCTCCAGAACAGCGAGATGTGTTTGAGCCTGCATGTGGCCACGCGGCATTCATGGTTTCAGCGATGCGGATGCTAAAGGCCCTTTTGCCGGCCGACAAACAAGCCGAACGAAAGCAATATCTGCGTAAGCACCTCCACGGGTGTGAGACCGACTCCTTTGCGCTGGAGATCGCGAGGCTGTCTGTAACGCTTGCCGACATTCCGAACCCCAACGGCTGGGACCTGCAAAATATTGACATGTTCGCCGACAACATCCTTGCTGATCAGGCATCCAAGTCAACTATCCTCCTCGCTAATCCACCTTTCGACAACTTCTCCAAGGACGAGAAGGCCAAGTATCAGCGTGAGGGGTTTCCCGTTAAGCACATTAACAAGACAGCGGAAGTTTTGGGAAGGATGCTACCGGTACTCCGGCCTGGCGCTGTATTCGGCGTGGTAGTCCCACAGGGATTTTTGCACAGCAAGAACTCGACCGATGTTCGGAAGTGCATGGTCGAACACTTCGAAATCGCAGAGATATGCCTGTTCCCGGACAAGATTTTCACTTTTTCGGATGCGGAGTCAGCAGTCATCCTTGGGCGACGACTTACGCACCGCAAAGGCATTAGCACTATTTCGTATCGAAGGGTACGCGAAGCCGACTCTAAACGATTTAAACTGGACTATGCTGTAACGACGAAACGGAGTATGTCCCAAAATCGTTTCTCGGCAGATAATGATTGGAATATGCGCGTGCCGGATATGGAGGAAGTGTGGGACTATCTGCGCGACAAGCCAAGATTGGAGGAAATTGCGGAGGTCGGTCAAGGTCTTTCTTACCGGAAAAAGGGGCGGAAAAGTAAAATCACAACTTGGTCTAAAGAGCGGTTCTCCAAAGCAGTGAAGGGTTACGCACGTCTCGGACACGACCTCCAAATTCATGCTCACCCCGACGAGGTCTGGATGAACATAGATCCTCAAGTTCTGATGTCGGCGAGAAGCGGGGCGACCATCAAGGTTCCACAAGTTCTAATGAACCATGCTTGTGCAAGCCGGGGGCCGTGGCGAATCAGAGCCTTCATTGACCAAGAGGGGCATGCGTTCAACACAAACTATAACGTACTTCGACCCAAGACCGACAATATCCCGTTGGAGTACCTCTGGGCATTGATCAATTCCCCACTGGCCAATGTATATGCCTATGCACATTCGAGCAAGCGGCATATTTTGCCTGGAACCTTAAAAGGCATGCCTGTCCCGCATGCATCTGCTGGAGATATCCAACGCCTCGTGAATATGGTTCGTGACTATCTCCATGAAGTTACTCCATCATCTAAACCCCTGACGTCCGGAATTGACAAAAAAGCGGCCCGCAAAATACTCAAGCAAGTTGATGCCGAAGTTCTGCATCTGTATGCGTTGCCTCCCAGACTGGAGCGTCAAATTCTGGATCTGTTTGCTGGGCAGCAGAGAGTAGGCGTACCTTTCCGTTTTGAACGGTATTTCCCAGAGGATTTCGAACCATGCTTCTCGCTGCATGAGTATCTTTCCGAAGACTACTGCCGATCTACAGCGGGGGCGCTTCGGGCAATTCACGAGGATGTTGCGTCGCCTAGGCTCTTGGAGGCGCTGCGTCGGGCTACCGAGGATTTTAAGGAGTAGCTTATGAGTATGAGGGGATATCTACTCGACACCAACATCATCGAATTTTGGTTCAACTCTAATCGCCGGGAACACGATTTGGTGTTGCGGTGCATAGATGCACTGGCCCCCGATACACCTTTGGTCACCTCCGCAGTCGTTTTGGGTGAGATCGAATATGGACACCAAGTGGCATCCCATCGCCAAGAGTATGTCGGTGAGGTCCTGCGGTTTGTTAAGACTCAATTGCCTCGGATACTGGAGATTACTTCGTCCACGGCACAAACTTACGGACGACTGCGGGCTGCACTATTCAAGAAGTATGCTCCCCAAAAAAACAGAAAGGGGCTCCGCCCAGAGCAATTAACGGACCCGATCACATCTAAAAAACTCGGCATACAGGAAAACGACCTGTGGATCGCTGCTCAGGCACTCGAACATAACTTGGTACTGGTTACGAATGACAAGATGAATCGCATTCGCACAGTGGCCCAGAAACTGATATTGGAAAACTGGGCTCGTTCAAGTAAAGCGAAATGAGAAAGGTCTTATCCTGCCTTGATCGCGCTGTGTTCACATCTGCGCGCGCAAACGTGAACGTAAAAATCGGGGGGACGAAAAAAAATAAAAAAACTTTTCCTAAGGCCACCAAGGACTTATGTCGTCGCAATCCGTTTTGTGTTCGCGTTTGCGCGCGCAAACGCGAACGGAAAAGTTAATATAGAGAGGCTGGGCATTAGGCATTGGGCATTTGGCATTAGGAACAGAAGAAAAGAAAAACAGATACTACTCTGCGAAGTATCGCTACGTAGTACGAGTGAACCGATTTACCAGTCAACCAATTGACCAGTCAACCGGCAGTTTGGGCCGTTTAGGCAAGATAGGCAAAGTTGGATTTTTTGAAATGGGCGAAAAAATGACCTCAAAATACGCAAGTCTATGCCCGCCAAGGACTTATGGATTTTGCAATTGGCCCGAATTGGCCCGAATTGGCCCCAACGGTTCCGTTTGGTTCCGTTTGGTTCCGTTTCGTTCCGTTTGGTTCCGTTTGGTTCCGAATTGGCCCGTTTCGGCCCGTTTCTACGACCGATGCTAACCCTTAAGCACAGCGGCGACGAATTCGGCTACTGGCTTTTGCCCGCGCGGCGAAAGGACCATCGTCGCCGTTTGGCGAAGTTCGTCCGGCGCGTCTGCCGGCGTTCCACTCAGCCCCGTGCCCCGAAGCATCGCCAGATCGTTATTGTCGTCGCCGATGGCTGCCATCGCCGACGGGGCGATTCGATAACCCTGTCCGACGTACTTCAAGGCAGTGAACTTATCGGTCCCGGCAGAGAAGGCCTCGACAATGTCCACGTCGCGGTGCGAAAGGTAAATGTCCTGAATCTCGATCCGCCCGGCGAAATGTTGCTTGAGCGTTTCGACGGCGGGTCGGCCAGAGCCTGGTTCCTCCAGGGCGCTGATCCGCAGCGTGCGCGGGTAGCCGTCGCAATCGAGTCGATCAACCTGCCGAATCCGCCGAGGTATGGCGTTAAGGAATTTCTGATAGAGCGGGTTGTCGTCGTATCGCCCGACGAGGAAATAGTCGAATCCTTCCCGCCAGGCATCGACCAAAGCCATGACGGGATAGCCCATCCGCTGCATCTGTTCGGTGAGTTCCTGCGCGGTGGCCTTGTCGAACGAGCGGCTATAGAGTGTTCGCCCTGTGTCCGGCTCGACGACGATCGCACCGCCGGCACAGATGACCGGCGCGTGGGCCGCGGGAAGTTTCAGGCCTTCCCATATATCCCTGGTTTCGGGCCAACTCCTGCCTGTACAAAGACATACGATAATACCGGCTTCGGAGGCGGCTCGAATCGCCGCGACATCTGCATCGTCCATCACGCCATGATTCAGCAGCGTCCCATCGATATCGATGGCCAGGAGTTTATATTTTTGTAACTGTTTATCCATTTGCAATTATTGGAGAAAAAGTGGAAGTTTGGCATTTGGCATTTGGCATTGGTGGCACCTGGTTTGTGAAGTTTTTCTTTTTAATTCCACAATTCAATAAAAATTTCACATTATAGGAAATTTGACTCACAACAACCCTCGACGACCAATGCCCGATGCCGCAATGCCCAATGCCAATTGCTCCTTACCATCCCGCGCCGCCGAGGCCTATGGCGGTTTCTGCCTTCCATGCCGACGGGTCGCGGAAATACTGCTTGAGCATCATCGCAGCCACTACCCCGTCGGCGCAGGCGGTTGTCAGTTGCATTGCTGCTCCTGCCCGGCAGTCGCCGGCGACGTACACGCCCGGAAGCGAGGTCTGAAGCGTTTGACAATTGCACCTGATATAGCCGGCATCGTCCAGGTCCACCGCACCGGTAAGCCAATTCGTGTTGGGAACCATTCCGGCGAAAATGAAAACGCCATCGACCTTAAGGTCTTCGGTGTCGCCCGTCTCGACGTTCTTTATCACGACGTGACCGATGTCGTTACCGGCGGCGTCGCCGACGATCCGGTCTATCACATAAGGCAGTTTGATGTCGATGTTGTGCTCGCCGGCCTTTTCGTAGAGTTCCTCGACGAGGATTTTTTGAGCGCGGAACTCGGTTCGGCGGTGGATCAGCGTGGTCTTTTTCGTGAACCTTTCTGCCAGGTATATGGTGTCTTCGACGGCAGTGTTTCCTCCGCCGACTGTCAGGATGTGCTTGTCGCGGTAGAAGGCTCCGTCGCAGGTTGCGCAGTATGAGACTCGCGTCGCCTGTCGCATTTCCGTCTCGCCGGGTACGCCGAGTGAACGGTAGTCGCTTCCGGGGCAGAGGATGACGCTCTTGCCCAGATGGGTTTTTTCTCCGCCGTTGATTTCGACTTCGAGGATGCCGTCGTCCCGTCGGCGCAGGGCTGTTACTTCCGCCCCTGCCGTTACGGAGACGCCGAAGTTTTGCACCTGTTTGACCATTTGTTCGATGAGGTCAAACCCGTTGACGACTTCGTAACCGGGGTAGTTTTCGACCCGTTCTGTCAGCAGGATTTGCCCGCCGGGGAGTCCTGACTTGTCGAGTATGAGCGTGTCGTATCGGTCTCGCGTGGTGTAAAGAGCGGCAGAGAGTCCCGCGGGACCCGCACCGATGATAATTACGTCGTGGATTTTACTTTCCGGCATTACGTTGTCCTTTTGACCTTCGGAGTTTATCCAGTTCGGCGAGTTCTGC
>DAOVLV010000437.1 GCA_030631085.1 Planctomycetales bacterium
TCAGCAGCATCGTTGCGCAGGCCGGCTGGGAAAAACGCTTCGGGTCGGAATGTCGAATCCTCCGTTCCGATGCCGTCAGGAACAGCAACGACGAGATTATCCGCTTTGAAAATTTCACCACAGTTTTACCATGTTGACTGGTTTCCGTTTTTTTTCTTTTCCCAAGTCCCAAGTCCCTAATCCCTAGTCCCTGTTTTACTGGATTATATCAGGTCCCTGGCGTTCGGAGGCGGTTCCGTCCCATCGGTGCGATTTGATCGAGTTTGTAATAGCGGCTGCACATCTAATAGCAGCCAGTCCTGCGGCGGCGGGTACGACCGGGTCGGCACCGTTTGCGACGCAGTTATAAAAGGCTTCTGCCTGCTTGCGGAGCGGCTCGACGTCGTCGGATATTTTCAACTGCTCGACTTTGATGAGTTTGGTGTAATCGACTTTCCCTGCCAGTTCGCCCAGGTTTTTCGCGTCCATTTGGCGGGCCATCTGGATTAAATCGGTGTTCTCGCTCTTCTTGACGACGATTCCGACCTTCCTTCCGTAATCGACCGAGAGGTACGCCTGTTCGGAGAATATCCTCATCTTCCGTTCGCTCTTGATTGCGAGGCGAGAAGCCGTCAGGTTGGCGACGCAACCATTCGAGAAGGTCAACCTCGCGTTGGCGATGTCTTCGGCTGTGCCGAGAACATTGACGCCGACGGCTTCGACTTGTTCCGGTTCGTCGCCGGCCAGCATCAGCACCAGGTCGATGTCGTGGATCATCATATCGAGCACCACGCCGATGTCGGCCGAGCGGAACGTGAACGGGCTGATACGGTGTGCCTCGATGAATTTCGGCGTAATATCGAAGCGGCGAATTGCTTCGACAGCCGGGTTGAAACGCTCGGTATGCCCGACCTGGACGCTCGATCCGGTCTGTTTGGCGAGTGCGATGAGTTCCTCTGCTGCGGCTATATTATCGGCGATGGGTTTTTCGATGAGAACGGCCTTGCCTGCGGTGACAAACGGTCTTGCAGCGGCGACGTGGTCGCAGGTGGGCGTTGCGACGACGACGGCATCGACGAGTTCGACGGCTTGGGCGACGCTGACGGCGGGGGCGTTGAATTTGCCCGCGACGTCTTCGGCGACGGCGGCGTCGGTATCGACCACGCACGCAAGTTCAGTTTCGGGCATCTCGGACAAAACGCGGCAGTGGAGTTTGCCCATGCGACCAAGCCCGATTACTCCAACGCGAATACTCATTAACCTTCAACTCCTTCGTTGGTTCGTAGGCCCACCTTTACCCTTTGAGAAACTCTTCTGCTTCCGGCGGCGTTTTGCCCCGGAAACCTTCGCGGTAACGTCCGAATCGCCCGGCGAGACTTCGAAGGCAGGAATCGCAAAGGATTTTGACCGGTTCGCACAGGTCAGGCTGCTCCAGCAGTTCCCGGACCTTGACGATAAGGGCCTGTTCATCCTCGAAAAGGTATTGAATCGCCCAGCGGAGGTCGTCGGCTTCGGCGTCCGGAAGGTCCGCAAGAGCCTGTTCGTGGACGCCCTTGACGGCAGGCGGCGAGGTGTAGTAGCCACCCGCCGACGAAAATAACACGAAAGGCGGAACGTCGCGGACTACCGGCGTCCGCGCGCCGATCCGGCTAAAGCGGCCTATCGTTGTGAAGTGGTGCACGCCGACCATTTCTTCCAGTACAGCCCCGGTCTCAACGCGGATGTGTCCCGCCAGGAGAACGGCTGGGCCGAGGTGCGTGCGGTCGTCAACGTAACAGTCGTGGGCGACGTGCGAACCGACTTCA
>DAOVLV010000134.1 GCA_030631085.1 Planctomycetales bacterium
CCCGTGGGCTGAAAGCGTCAGGAAAACATTGGCTGCATCGTCCGGTAGAGCCGCTATAAGCGACGACGCCTTATCGATGCCCGCTGCCAGCAGAACGCTCTCCTCCTGTGCATCGCCGAGCAGATACAGCACTCCGTCCTGTTCCGCCTGCGCCGTCTTTTCCGGCGAATTATCAATAACGACCACCGGCCGGTTTCCTTCTTTCAGCAACCGTGCTATTCGGCGCCCCATTCGGCCATAACCGCAAACGATCACATGCCTCGATAATGATGCTATTTTTCGTTCCAATTGTCTTCTCCCAAACAGACCCCTGATCCTGCCTTCCACAACAGCCGCTACAATAAGCGAAAGAGCCACCGCCCCAGTTGTTACGCCCCCCAGGAGAACAAAGATAGTCCAAGCGCGCCCCGCGGTCGTCAGCCCACCGCCTACTTCCTCGTAGCCAGTAGTTGTTATCGAAATGATGGTCATATATACAGCATTGTGCCAGCTATATTGGGACTCAATAAGGTAGTAACCCAGGCTGCTGATAAGGATGAACAGCACAACGATTGATATCGCCAATAGTATGTGCCGGTAGGCTGGTTGTTCTCGACCGGTTCTTGAAGTTTTAGTGGCCACTGCCTGAAAAGTATAACTGAACGACGGCGCTTGAGGCGAAGTTAAAACTGGAGCAGATAAAAGAATAACTGTTATTTTTTAAGGTAGAAGAAAAAAAATAGTAGTAGATATAGGTCTTGTGAGTAATGACGGCAATCTGTTATGAACACCCGCAAGGCCCTATCGCAAAAAGCGTTATCTAATTCCACCGGTTCACGACGCCTGTGGGAAACCTGTTGGCCTCGATAACGAGAACAGAGAAGTGAGCAACTGTTCGCTTGTTGGCGTATCGCGGCGAAGGCAAGGCGAAGAGAAACTGTTGGCCGGGGGAACAGAAGCCCACAGAGTAACCAACAGGTATTCCACACGGTATCGTTGTGCTGTCTTACCGGATGTTGCGGAGTTCCTGTGTGAGACGCTCAAGGGTGGCGCGGAGGGAAACGTCTTCCTGGCGAAGCGACTTGATTGTCCGGTCGGCGTGCAGAACAGTGCTGTGATCCCTGCCGCCGAAGTATCCGCCGATCTCCTCCAGACTGTGCCGGGTAAGGCTCCGCGCTAGGTACATACAGATTTGGCGGGGCAGGCTGATGGACCTGCTGCGTTTTTTACTCTGAAGGTCGGACAGCCTCACGCTGTATTGCCGCGTTACGGCATTTATGATTTGTTCTATAGTTACTTCGCCGCCATTGCGCCCGGGGCTTATCCCCGTCGCCTCCTCCGCCAGCGCCAGGTCTATGGGCCGATCCAATACTTGTGCCAGCATGTCGATTTTTGTGATCGCGCCTTCCAGCTCGCGGATATTTGAATCAATAGTTCCAGCCACGAAGCAGACCACGTCGTCCGGCAGCGTGATGTTTCGTGCCGAGGCTTTCTTATGTAGAATTGCCATGCGGGTCTCGTATCCGGGGCGGTCTATCCGGGCGACCAGGCCCCAGTTGAACCGGCTTACCAGCCGCTCTTCGAGGTGGGGGATCTCCGCCGGCGGACGGTCGCACGAAAGGATAATTTGCTTACGGGATTGGTAAAGGGTGTTGAAAGTGTGGAAAAACTCCTCCTGCGTCTGGTCGTGATTAGCGAGAAACTGAACGTCGTCAATGACCAGCAAATCGGCGGAGCGGTAACGATAACGAAACTCATGAAGCCGACCGGTCTCAATGGCCTCAATCAGGTGATTGACGAACGTCTCGCACGACAGAAAAGAAATCCGCGCATCCCGACCGGCGAGGATGGACTGACAGGTGGCCTGGAGAAGATGGGTCTTACCCAATCCTGCCGCCCCGTGAACGAAAAGCGGATTATACGTCCGCCCCGGACGGTCCGCCACCGCGACGCACGCCGCCGTCGCCAGGCGATTACAAGGCCCCGTAACGAACGACTCAAATGTGTACTCGCTGCTGAGTGTGGGGTAAGGATTGTCGCCCCCGTCGGCGGAGAGGTCGGAAACAGGTCGGTATTGACCGTCCTGGGATGACGGAGGCTCATCCGCCAGCGAGAAGCGGACGCTTACAAGTCTGCCGGTTACCGCCTGGGCGGCCTCGACGAAAAGCCTGGATGCCCGCTCGGCGCAATATGCCTGCTCCTGCGGGCCCGGCGCCAGTATTTCCAGTTGACCATGATCCAGGCCACCTGGCTCTAATTGAGAAAACCACGGGCGGATTACATCCTTACCGTGGGCAACGACATGCTGAATCAGCCCCTGCCATAATTGCGGCTCTACACTACCCACAGGGCAAGTCCTTTATTTACGTGCGGCCATCAGGCCGCGATAACCAAACGAGTCAAACAACAGAATCGCCCGAGAACAGAAACCAGATCATCCCTGACTTCAAAAGTGGAGGGCAAATCCATACCCCATCGCTGCTGTCCGTATCAACCACAGTAAGGATAACCGCTTTTGTGAAATTGGTCAAAGGTAAAATAGAAAGATGGGTTTGCGAAAACGGAAAAATGTAATTGGGGAACGGGTAATTCGTGAACGGAAGGAGCGTTGCGCTTACCGATGCCCAATCTCTATCCCGACTAAATTGCAGGCTGGGTGCCATGTTCTCGCCCGTAACGAAGTGAAGGGCGTGAACATGCTGTCGCGTAAACATGCCTACCCGCTTCGCGTGAAGGCATGGCACCCATTAAAATACGTGGGGCACGGTACTACTCCACGGGTCCACGAAACTTGCGTCCGGCAGCGGGCATCGGTTTCATCAGCAGTTCAAGCCGCTTGGAAATAATCTTCTTGCGGTCTTTTTTACGCTGCTCAATCTCGGCCTTCAGTTCGGCGAGTTCCCGAGCCAGGCGTTTGACCTTGTATTCCTTAACGACCTGATCGTTGTCGAACTGCTTGCCGAGAAGGTCGAGGAGTTGTTTTTTCAGTTTCGCTTTTTCGGCCTGATTGTTTGTCTGGAGAATTTGCCTGTGCATTCTGAAGATAGCGATATTGAGGCGATGCTTCGCCACAGCGGCGGCCTGTATCTCCTCCGGAAGGTGCCGCACACGCTTATATAACCACCACATCCGGCGAATCGCACGCCGGAACTGGCGAGGATTTTCCTTGCGCAGCGCCTCAAGCCGCTCGTACTCTTCGGGGAAATGCTTTTTGGCGAAGGCCATTACTTCCTTGACCTTATCCTCTGTAAAGCGGTCTTCGCCGAAGAGTCGAGGCCTGCCTTTACCTTCACGCATTCGGTGGCCACGAGGAGGCCTCCGTTCGTCCGCGACACTGCGGGTGCTCGTATCCGAAGCCGGTTCGTTACCCGCTCGCAGACAGGTCGGTACAATCACCGCCGCTGCCACAATGGCCGTTATCAATGCCGCAAGTCGTTTGTTTATCATGGCGAGTCTCTCTTTCTGTCAATACCGTATTTATTATAAGGGGCCTTCCGGATTATACTGTTCTATCCACGTTTCCGGGCCGTTGTCGTCAAGGAGTAATTCTTCCATATCCTGTTCCATCGACGCCATCGCCAGTTCGTCTGAAAAATCATCATTCATCAGCAGTGCGGTTCTGGCATCGTCCAATTCGTCTGAAAACGCCTCGACGCGGAAGTCCAGATCGTCGTCTGTGATTGTATTATAAACAAACTGTTCGCCGTTGGTAAGGCCGTTCGGGGCCGGCGGAGTCGGCATAATGGGAGTTTTCGGTTCCGGCAGCATGAAAACGACCGCGACGATAACAGCAGCCGCTACGGCAGCGGCAGCGCCTGTCCAGCGTAACCACAGCCTCGCGGGTTTCGGTTCGCTGCGATCCTGATTCATGCGGGCGTTAATCCGGTGAAGCGTCCCGCCCGGAAGGTCGATATCCATCGCCATACCGACAGCCTCGGTATCGGCGGATATTTCATCAGCCAGCGCCTGCTGGGCGGCGGTCAGTTCAACGTCCTCACCGTCAAGCCGGCGTGCGACGATTTCGTAATCTTCATTGCTCATATTCATCGTCCGTCTCCAGTACCGTTCGCAGCGTTTTCAATGCCCGGTGCACCCTCGCCAGTACCGTACCCACCGGACACTTATAGATTTTCGCAATCTCCTTGAAACTCATATCGCCAAAATGCCTCAACAGGATCATTTGCCTGGACTTCTCCGGCAGTTGCGCCAGCGCTGCGTCCAGGGCGTCGCGGTTCTCGCCGGCAAGGAGTCCGGAATCGACGGGGCAGTCGGCTCCGCTGATTGCCTCGCCCATACCGGCCTGTTCGTCGTCGCCGCTATCCAGCGACATTGGCTTTGGCCTGACCTTAATCCGCCGGATGCGATCCCGGACGAGATTGGCGGCAATGCGAAACATCCAGGGTTCGAATTTTCCGCGATCATTATATTCACCTATCTTCCGTACCAGTCGCACCATTAATTCGCTTACCAGGTCTTCGGCATCGTGGTGCGATCCGGTCGCCCGGAAAAAATACCCGTAAAGCCTTTTACCATAAAAGGCCAGAAACTCTTCCCACGCACCATCAGCGCCCGCTCGCACAGCGGTAATTACTGCCCCGGTCTGCTCCGGGTTTGTCTGACGATACCGGGATTCTACCATCTGCCTCTGTCCTGCTTAACGCCGCCGAACCGGCGGTATTGCTTCGGAACGATAAAACATCATACAATCATATAGCCCAAGACGTACAGATTGGAGATACTCAAATGAGAAAATCGACAAAAGTTTTTTCTCGTACCACGGGCGTCTCGCCCGTGCTTTACGGAAGGCGAAGAACCTGTCGAACATGGGCGAGACGCCCATGTTACATTCTTTTGGCGGTTCTTATTGTTTCAGCGGCGTGTTTTTCCGCCGTCGGCTGTAAACTGCCGAGTTTCGGCCAGGCTGTCGGCGCAGGCGCTGACGCCATCAAAATCGCTGAGCACGGTACGCTGTTCTACGCATTCGATACGCTCACGCATCCGAATAAATCAACCGAATTACTTGCACAGGTCATTTACGTTAAAAAACTCAAAAAAGTCGAGAAGGCTACCGTCGAGTTTTCACTTGGCAAAGAATCGCTCGGCGAAGTCCTCACCGACAAGGACGGATACGCGCGTTTGAAGTGGGAGGCCCCGAAGGCCGGGGATTACGAGATAAAGGTCAAAATCAAAGCCGTGGACGACGACGATTACAAGGAAATACTAAAGACTACTCCGGCCTCGCTTCTGGTGTCGGTTCGCCCGAAAGACGCACGCTTCATCGTGATTGACCTGGACCATACGGTGGTGGCGTCGAGTTTTTTCAAGGTGCTCACGAGCGGGGCCAAGCCGATGCCAAAGGCCGACGGGGTCGTCGGCGAACTGGCGAAAAAATACGGCATCATCTACCTGACGCATCGGCCTGACCTGTTGGGCAACAAGTCCAAGAATTGGCTGACGGACAATGGTTTCGTTCGTGCTCCGCTTCTGGTCAGTTCGTTCAAGCAATCCATCGGCGACAGCAAAAAGTTCAAGTCGGGTCGGCTCAAGGAATTGCGAAAGGATTTTCCCAATATCCGCATCGGTATCGGGGACAAAATTGGCGACGTCGAAGCCTATGTTGAAAACGACATGACAGGCTACCTCATCCCGAATTACGACCGCGACGACGACGATGCCGATGATTTTCGCAAACTAGCCAAAAAAATCCGCAAACTTGATAAGCGGATTCACGTCGTCGATGGCTGGGACGAAATCCGGGCCGCCATCCTTACAGACAAAAAATTCACAGCCACCGCCTACGCCAACCGACTCGAAGCCCGCGCAAAAAAACTGAAAGAAGAGAAGAAGAAAAAAGATGACGACGATGATTGATAATTGTGCGCTACAGGTTGTAATCGTAGGGTGTGCAGGTTCTGTTCCCTGCACACGGAATTTCCCATCCACCAATCGCGTGTGCAGGAAA
>DAOVLV010000258.1 GCA_030631085.1 Planctomycetales bacterium
GACATCTCAATAAACTCAAGCAGCAGGACGTTCTTGAAAAAATCATCTGACCCCGCAAGGCCGGTCCTCGCGCTGACCGCCGCCGGCGTTTATGCTGCGCATATCCCGCATATCCAGGCGAGATGCCACTCTCTCCGCTTTGCCAAGTTGCCGTCCTGGCCTCTCTATGCTATCGTACACCTCATGGTGCAAACTGAGTGCCGAACAGGATTGCGTCTGTCCCCGTAATAGAACCACAAACTTGTGGATGGTCCGCGCAGCGGGAAAAACCATTAAAGTTAAAAAGTTTATCTTGACGAATATACCATACAGACATTAAAAGGACGCTAATCGTGCAGTGGGTTAGTCGTATAGTTACCGTAATGAGGAGATATGTAATGAGTAAAAGGACAAGGATGCTGTTTGTGGTTGGGTGTTTGGTGTGTCTGATGGCTTCGAGCGTAACGCTTGGAGTTTTAGATCCACATCATCACATGCCCTTGCCGGTGGATACGAGTGGTGAACTGGCCAACCGTCAGCAAGTCTCCGCGTACCAGGGAGCGAGCAACGCAAATGTCGCCAAGAGCAACGCGCAAATGCCAATTTCCTTTTCGCTGGAGAGTTACCGTGCAAACGCCAACCACGCCGCCGGCAATGATGGTTCGTGGCTAAGCGAGCCGAAGCCGTTCGTGGAATACGGCTACGGTCATAACCGCGCCAAGGAGCGTGACGGACTGACTACCAATACGCATACCTTTACCGGTGGCGTGTGCTGCAAGACATTCGCCGACTTCCAGACCGGTGCTATCTTCAGCCTCATCCATGCAAATGGTAATTCGGCTGGACGTAATGGCGTCGATTACGATGAAGACGGGTTCACCGCCACTTTCTTCATCAGCAAGAATATCCAATGGCTCTACTTCGGGACATCGCTGACTTACGGATACTCCGGCGGAATCGCGCGGACCAAACCGGCCGCCAACCGCTTCCGAACCAAGATCGACTCAAACACCCTTGTCGTCTGCCCGTACATCGGTGCTATTTACGTCAACGGCCCGTTCAGCGCTTCCATCACCCCGACCTACGTGTACAGGTATCAGAACGTGGCCTATCGATCCGGAATCAACAATTCGACCTCCGAAGGGATCAGCGACGGAACCTTCGTACTGGCCAATAAAGCCTCCTACGCAGTCAATGAGAAATTCTGGGTCGATTTCAATTTCGACTACAATCAGATTATTCACGAAGACGAGTCTAAATACGCCCAAGGCAGCACGGACAGAGGCTGGTTGACACTGGGACCGAAATTCACCTACTGTCTCACTGAAAGCACTCAGATTTCCCTCAGTTATACCGCCACTGTCGCAAACGAAGATTTCGAAAACCATCAGATTAGTGTCGGATTAGATTTCCGTTTCTAAAAAACTTCACGCCGTCCACGGCATAACAAACCGGAGCGGAAGCCGGCTGAAAGGTCGGCTTCCGTTTTTTTACGAACCGGCAAGGCCGTTGCTGGAAAAGAAACACGGGTAATGCGGATTTACCAATGAGGCAACGTTGCACATTCTTTGGCTTTTTCCTGACGACGGCGGTAATCGCTTCGGCGGGAATCCAGTGCAGATGCGCCAAGAAGCCTGTCAGTCCCGTCGCAAGACCGGCGATTTCGACCAGGTATCGTGTCAGTTTCGACAGTATCGTTAACGTCGGCTACAAATGGCGCAGACCGATGCACGGTTGGGCCGCAACGGAACTGGTTATCGAACGGACCCTTCGGCAATGGTACTCCAGGCTGGAAGTTCGCCCGAAGTCAAGAGACCTTCCTCTGGAGGATTTGAAAGTTGCCATGGAATCGCTTCCGTCATCCGATCAGACGGACATCTCGATTGTCTATCTTGCATCGTCGCAGACCCGGCAGGGTCAGTGGGAATTTACCCGTGGTACTCGTCGGGTTTCCTGGCCTGACCTGTTGGGTTCGATAAAAATCAGGCAGCATCCCAGGCGCATAGTTCGTCTGGATGCCTGCCTTGCTTCCGCCGTTATGCGATCCAGAACGTGGTCGGAGCGCCTTGCGCCGTCGTCGTTTTTCGCCTCGCTGGACGGTGAGCGAACCTACGAACTCAATTTCCGCAGCCCCTTCCCCCTGGACCTGCCGAAGCGATTTCCCGAAGCGAACGCCTGGCTGCGCGAGAACATGCCGGCGGACTGGAACGGGAAAATCAGTTTTTTCGGGCTTATCTGGTTGCAGGCATTCCTCAAAACCGCCCACCCGCCGGAGACACAGGACGACTGGAAGGAATTCCTTCGCCTCTGCCGGAAAGAGTCCGAAGACTTTCGGACCAGTCACAGCCGGAAACTCTCTTCCACCGTCAACGGATACGTCGCTTCCGGCGCGAAGTAACGTCCGGTACTCCGTCCCGTACCCGAATCCCTTATTTCCGTACGACGGCCCCGCGTTTAATCAGTGGTGGTGGTCGGTGCAGGGCGGCTTGGGCGGTTTGGGCGGAGTCGAAGTGGTCGGAGGGATAGTTTTCGTTGGTCTTTGGGCGTGCTTGTGCCCCGTCATCGGACGATGAGGGTCATCATATTTTTCATCGTCGCGAGTGGGTTTTTCGCCGGGATTATTGTAATCCTGAAGTGCCTCAAGATACGAGAGGTGCGCCTTCTCGATTTCGCTGTCCGGGGCATTTTGCCTGACTAATTCCTCCCAAAGATTCTTTTTCCTGTCCAATGCATCTTTATCTTTTTTCTTGTCGTATGCCGCCCTATCTTCCTGATACTTGGCTTCCATTGTCGGGGTCAGTTTTCTGCTGCACCCGCCGGGCCCGCCGCAGCCGTTGGTCATAATCGCCAGAAAAAGACCTGCCAGTACCCAATTTAGTTTGCTTCTAAATACTCTCATATCAGTCTCCTTTCTGGCGGCGTGGTCTCCGGCGGCGTCGAGAAATGTACAAGCAAGCGCAGCCAAGATATCCCGCTGCTATTTTAGATAAACTCTTTTGGCGCCCCGGAAATGTTCGGCGCCATATAAGCACCTTCACTTTGGTAAATTATACCTAAATCTCGCCAAATTGTCCAGAAATCTCTTCATGAAAAAACTCAAACCGTCTGATTTTTTCAATTGTTTGTGATATATCTTAAACTGACCGATTTTATTGTGTGCTTGTTGTTATTTCCTGTTTTTTAAAATTCGTGCAATTTCCGCCTTCGTCCCCAGGGGACTACGGCGTGGCAGGCGTGTAATTCGTGGACTTATCACGGCTGTGGCGGTTTTTCGCCGCCGTTTTGAGCGGTTTGGTATTTTGTCCCGCCATCCCTCATTCCCACACGGCGCCCGCGTCAAATCAGTGGTGGTGGCCTTTGCAGGGCGGTTTTGGCGGTTTTGGCGGATGCGAAGTAACCGGAGGTATAGTTTTCACAGGTCTGTGAGCGTGCATGTGCCCCGTCTCCGGACGGTGATGCTCGGTATATTCAACGTCATGGCGACTGGGCGGTCCTTGCCCGCAATGATTATCGTAATCTTCATCCGTGCTCAAATACGCCAAGTGCGCCAGATCTATCTCTTGACGCGGGGCGTTGTTTATAATCAGATTCTGCCAGTGCCTGTAAGCTTCTGTATTCTTACTTGCCAGCTTTTCCTTTTTTTCATCGTATGCCTGAACGTCGTCCTCATATTTTGCTTCCATCGCCGGGCTCAGCTTTCTGGAGCTACCGCGAAGGAAGCAGCCGTTAGCGAGGATCATCAGGAAAAGACTCGCCAGTATCCAGTTGGTTTTGCATCGAAAGATTCTCATAATCTGTCTCCTCTTATGCGGCCAAGTCTCCGGCGGTCTTGAGAAATGCACGAGTAGTCGCAGACGCCAAGGCCTCGCCGCGATCTTCGCCCGATCACAATTGAATTCCACAGACATGCCTGACACATTATAATCACTGTCACTTATGTATTATACACGAAACTCCCCCTGCTGTCCAAGGAATTAAGGGGACGGAGCCAATCCTGTTCGGCACTCAGTTTGCCGCGAAGTTCATCTTTTGTAACTCCCTGTTTTATAATGAGTAACAAACGCCGGTTTCCGGCTACCAGACCAAGGATATTCTGACAATATCCACGCCGAAAGC
>DAOVLV010000449.1 GCA_030631085.1 Planctomycetales bacterium
TCAACTACGTCAAAAATAAAACCGCCGGGTAAAAGCAATTTCCAATTGACAATTTCCAATTTAGAAGAAAAAAAAAGAGGCTTCAGCATCGCAGTCGCAGCGTTTGTGGCTGCTTGCTCGCCTTTTTCTTCTGTTCAATTGGAAATCGGAAATTGAAAATTGAAAATGGAGTTCGGTATTAATGCGTTGGATTTGGATTGATCGTTTCGAGGAGTTTTCACCCGGTGTATCAGCCGTTGCCGTCAAGAACGTCTCGCTGGCTGAAGAGCATCTCCACGACCATTGGGAAGACTTCCCGGTCATGCCGGTGTCCCTGATGATCGAAGGAATGGCCCAGACGTCGGGAATACTCGTCGGGCAGGCGCGCGACTTTCAGGAAAAAGTCGTTCTCGCTAAAATCTCCAAGGCCGAAATCAGCGAACCGGTCGTACCCGGCGATCAACTGAAATATCACACCGAAATAGTAACAATCACCGATCAGGCAGCCAGTACCCACGGAACCGTCTCAAAAAACGGTAAAGACATCGGCACAATCGACCTGATGTTCTCGCACATTGACCAGAATCTCGCCGGTACGAAATTCCCCGAAGAAAACTTCGTTTTCACCGGTCAGTTCCTCCGCCTGCTGGCGGGGTTTGTGGAGACACCGGCCAAATGAACGATCGCCGCGTCGTAATCACAGGGCTGGGCGTCGTTACCGCCGGCGAACTCGGAATCGAAGAACTCTTCGCGAACATCCGCGCGAAGGCCCAAAGCGTCAAACGCATAGACTTATTCGACCCGTCCGGTTTTCCCTGCCAGGTCGCCGGTCAGTTGGACGACTTTTCCGCCCGCAAATTCGTACCACGCTCTTATCGCAAAGCCGTCAAGGTAATGGCCCGCGACATCGAGATCGCCGTCGCCGCGGCAGACCTGGCAGTCCGCGACGCCGGTATAACCACCAAGGGTATCGACGAAAACGCCGTCGATATAGACCCCGACCGTTTCGGATGCAACATCGGAGCCGGACTTATCTGCGCCGACCTGAACGAACTGGGCGCTGCTGTTAACACCTCCGTTACCGACGGCAAATTCGACTTCAAAAAATGGGGACGCGAAGGAATAAGCAACCTCACGCCACTCTGGCTGCTGAAGTATCTTCCCAATATGCTCGCCTGCCACGTTACGATTATCCACGGAACCAAGGGACCTTCCAATACGATAACCTGCGGCGAAGCCTCCGGACATCTCGCCGTCGGTGAGGCAGCAAGGACAATCGCACGCGGTGCCGCCGATATCGCTATCGCAGGCGGGGGCGAAAGCAAAGTCAACCCGATGAACCTCATGCGGCAAACGCTCCTTGAACGGGTTACGACCACAGGTAACGATAACCCCACCAAGGCGTGCAAACCATTCGACGCCGATGCAGACGGAACCGTCATCGGCGAAGGCGGTGGACTGGTTATCCTGGAAGACCAGGCACACGCAGCCGGTAGAGGCGCACGGGTTTATGCGGAATTCGTCGGATTCGGGGCGGGAAACAACCCGGAAGGGATGAACTATCTCGAAGAACCCAAAGGCGACGGGGAAGCGCGGGCGATATCGGCTGCCATCGCGGATGCCGGGATCTCGCCGGAGCAGA
>DAOVLV010000007.1 GCA_030631085.1 Planctomycetales bacterium
CACATTATGCCTCAAACTCTGGATGAAATCCTGAACTCGCACCGCACGCATCGGCCTGTGGTGATGGGCGTTCTGAATGTTACGCCGGACAGTTTCTCCGACGGCGGGCAATTCATCGACCCGGCATCAGCCGTCGCCCAGGCCCGGCGGATGGTTGCCCAAGGCGCGGAGATTATCGACATCGGGGCTGAATCCACCCGCCCCGGCTCCGAACGAATCGGCCCCGACGAGCAAATTCGCCGCATCGAACCGATATTACCCCAAATCGCCAAACTGAACGTCATTATCAGTATCGACACCACCATCGCCGCTGTGGCTGGGTTCGCCCTCGACGCCGGCGCGCAAATCATAAACGACGTGTCGGCTGGTCGGGACGACGACGAAATGTTCGGCCTCGCAGCCTCACGCAATGCAGCCTTAATCCTGATGCACATGCTGGGTTCGCCCAAAAGTATGCAGGAAAATCCCGAATATGACGACGTGGTAAAGGATGTTCGTGATTTTTTGGCAGGGCGAATCGCCGCTGCCGCCGACGCGGGCGTGAAACGCAGCCGCATTATTATCGATCCGGGCATCGGTTTCGGAAAACTACTGGAGCACAACCTGTCGCTGCTGAATAATATCGACGTCCTGGTCGAATTGGGCGCAGCGGTCCTTATAGGCCCCAGCCGAAAGCGATTTATCGGCGAGATTTCGGGGCGTGCTGAACCATCGGAAAGGCTCGGCGGGACTATTGCAGCATGCCTTGCTGGGCGGCGCAGTGGGGCGAGCATATTCCGCGTTCACGACGTGGCTGCGATGGTTCAGGCATTTACCGTTGCGCGTGCGATTGAAGAGAAAAACAAAAAGCGTCGTCGCAGCGACGACGGCTAAACAGGTATTCCGATTGCGGATTGTGGATTGCGGATTGCGGATTTCTTTTCCTGGTCCCTAATCCCTGTTTTTTCGGTATTCCGGTAATCCGGTATTCCGGTAATCCGGTATTCCGGGCTACTGGCTACTGGCGACTGACTACAGGCTACTATACAATGTTGCCGTGAACGAACTGATAAGGAACATCACGAACCTGCTGCACCGTGTGGCCAACTACGACCCGATGGTTGTAATCGTGGAGATGGTGCTTATCGGTCTGGTGGTCTGGTGGGCGGTTCGTTTCCTCCGTGGTACGCGTGGCGAAAGTCTGGTCAAGGGTGTGATCGTAGTGCTCGGGGCTGTCTATTTGTGCATCCTCCTTCTTCCGAAAGACCGGGGATGGGACCGGATCGAGTTTCTGTACGGGAAATTTTTACTCTTCGCCTTTGTCTCTGCGGTAGTGGCATTTCAACCGGAACTTCGCCGGGCACTTGGTCAACTGGGTCGCGTACCGATATTCGGCGGCCAACATCGGTATATCAAGGAAAACATTTCCGCTCTCGTTGAGTCGGCGGGGTATCTCTCGCGCAACAAGACCGGTGCGATAATCGCCGTAGAACGCAAGGTCGGTCTGGCGGCGCTGATGGAATCCGGCGTGCTTCTGGACGCCGAACTGACGGCCGGACTACTCAATACAATCTTCTTCCACGGGACACCGCTGCACGACATGGGCGTGATTATCCAGCAGGGACGTGTGGCGGCTGCGGGATGCCAGTTCCCTCTGGCCGAAAGCGAAGACGTGGACGCCTCGCTCGGAAGCAGGCACCGCGCCGCACTGGGTCTGGCGCAGGAAACCGATGCGGTCGTCATCGTCGTCAGCGAGGAAACCGGGCGGATTTCAATCGCCGCCGACGGGCAACTGCATATCGGACTCGATACCGACAACCTGCGGGAACTGCTGCGAGCGATGCTGATACCGAAGCGACGGAAACTGTCGCCGCAGCGGACAAGCACAAACCAGAAAGATCAAGGCACGTAACAATATATGAGCGCAAGACCTGGTAAATCCGGTAAGGGAATCAGCACGGAATTTCCCGCCAGTCGATTCAGTCGGGAATGGTTCATGCAATCGCTGCGAACAGCCTTATGGGTCGTCGTTATCGTTCTGCTCGTATGGGTCTATGCCGACATCCATTTTACCGACGAACAAGAAGTTACCGCAGTCCTTCACCTTCATACAAAATCAGACAACGGGATGGTTCTGCTGAGTGAAAGGAGAATCCCCGTTACCTTCCGTATCGAGGGAAACCGATATTACAGGGAACGTTTCATCAATCGCCTGGTAAAGAACAAGTCTGTTCTTGAGTTTGACGTCGCCGGGGCCAAGGAATACGAACCCGGCGAGGAATACCAGGAACGTACCGCAAACCTGCTGAGCAAACTTGCGATTTTCCGCAATTCGAGCCTGGGGATAATCTCGGCTGTACCTGCAAGAATCGATATCCGCGTGGACAAAATGATCCTTCTGCCCGATGTGCCGGTCGAATTCAAATACATCGGCGCTGTGCTGGCGGGCGTCCCGGAGATAGAACCGGCGCGCATTAATCTGCGACTTCCGGAAAGCCAGCGACAGAAAATTACCCCCGAAACATTAAAACTCATGACTCTAACGGTTGATTTGAGCGGCAAAGCCGCCGGTACAACCGAAACCGTCAATATCGATGTCCTTACGCCGCCGAATCTCAACTACGCGAAGATCGAACCGCAAAAAGTTACCGTAACCTTCAAGGTCGGACAGCAGACAGAGAACAAAAAATTCACCGTTACCGTCAATTACCTTCCACCCGTCGCCTGGCTTACCGGTGATACATCGAGCAAGTACCAACTCGAAGTCAAGTCACCCGAAGACCGGACAAGGGTAATTACCGTTACCGGAAACCGCATCGACCTGCAAAAACTCAGCGCCGATGAGATTCATGCATACGTCGTGCTGACCGATAGCGACCTCAAACCCAGCACTTGGCTGGACGGCGAGGTGAACGTCCAGTTCCCGCCCGGCCTGAAAATCCGCCTGACTAATAAACCGGTTCCGCCGGTCAGTTACCGCGTGGTCAAGCGGACTGCCGGACCGGTTACACCGTTGTAACCAGACTCGGCGAAATTACCACCTGTCCCAGGACGCCGTTCCACGTTACAATAATTAATATGGAAAACGCAGACACCTACATCAAAGGGATCGCTTCTGCCGCCCGCGCCGCTGCCGCCGAACTGACCGTCTCTACCACAGCCAAACGCGATGCCGCACTTATCGCCGCAGCCAAGGCTATCCGAAACGGAACCGACCGCATCCGGGCCCAAAACACCAAAGACCTCGCCGAAGCCAAGAAGGCCGGACTTTCCGACGCTATGATAGACCGGCTGACGCTGACGGACGCGCGAATTGAGGCAATGGCCGCCGGTCTGGAGGCAATCGCCGCACAGACCGATCCGGTCGGACAGACAATCTCGGCCTCCAACCGCCCCACCGGCCTGCGAATCGAAAAACGCCGCGTACCGCTGGGCGTAGTGGCCATTATCTTTGAGTCCCGCCCGAACGTAACCGCCGATGCGGCTGGGCTGTGCATCAAAAGCGGAAACGCCGTAATCCTTCGCGGCGGCAAGGAGGCTATCCATTCCAACCTCGCCATCGCCGAATGTCTGCGAGCGGGCGTATTAGCCGCCGGACTACCCGAATCAGCCATCACCGTCATCGACAAAACAGACCGGGACATCGTACCGGCAATGGCCAAGGCCGAGGGTCTGATCGACTTGATAATCCCTCGCGGCGGGAAGGGTTTAATCCGCGCCGTCGTCGAAGCCGCCACCATCCCCGTCATCAAACACTATGCCGGAAACTGCCACGTGTACGTCCACGCCGACGCGGATTTGGCAATGGCTGAAGCAATCGTCATCAACGCCAAGTGTCAACGCCCCGGCGTATGCAATGCCGCGGAAACGCTGTTGGTAAATGCCGCAATTGCCGGGGAATTTTTGCCCGCCATAGCCAAAAAACTCGTCGATGCCGGCGTCGAAATGAGAGGCTGTGGAAAATCACGCAAAATCGTCCCCGACATGAAAGAAGCCACAGAAGACGACTGGGCCGACGAATATCTCGCGCTGACACTGGCTGTGAAGGTCATCGATTCGCTCGATGATGCCGTCAAGCACATCAACACCTACGGCTCGCATCATACCGACGCGATTGTTACGGCCAGCCTGGCCGCTGCCGAGGCGTTTGTCGCGCGTGTTGACAGTTCATCGGTGATGGTCAACGCCTCGACGCGGTTCAGCGACGGCGGCGTGTATGGCCTCGGAGCAGAGGTCGGAATCAGCACAGACAAACTCCACGCCCGAGGCCCCATGGGCGCAGAAGACCTCACCACCTACAAATGGATCGTTACCGGCAGCGGGCACATCAGAGAATAAAAAAATCAGCAGGGATAAAGATATGGAGCACATCTGCGACCTGGAACATCGTCGTATCTGGTTTCACCAGTGGCAACATCACGAAAAATTCAGCGTTCCTTTCGATAAACAGCCATATGCGTGTTTAATCGTCATGAACTTGCGAAGGGTGCAATTCGTCCCCTATGGAATGATTCAAATCGGGTTTTCTCTGATTGACTCAAATTGCAGGCAAGTAGTAACAGCCGGTTTTGACTCGCAACTATGGCACGACTGTATAGATGCGGCAGATCTTCTGCGACATCCCAATGTTACGGACGAAAACTTAGTCGTGACCTCATGGGAAAACAGCAAGTTACCGAAAAAATTCTTGTTCTTTTTCCTGGAATGTACAGGTGTTTTTGATATTGAGTTCAATAATTTTTTGGTGTTGTTTGTGGGAGAAAATGAAGCTCGAAAACAGAAAACAATCTCCGCTATCCGCAAACAGAGCTATCTATAACCTGGATATGAGCGCGCAGCGGATTGCCTGGTTCGTATATGTTTAGCCCGGTAGGGCGATAGATTTGTAGCCCGGTCCGTAAGGGCCGGGGGACGAATCGCTGGTTTCTGGTGCAAGCCCCGGAAGGGGCGGCACAATGCGCCACGATTTTATCTGCCGCCCCTACCGGGGCTTACGGCTCATTGGCGAACGTCATAAACCCCGCCCTCACGGGCGGGGCTACAATTCTTTCGCCCTACCGGGCTAAAGAATTGATCAGTTTGAAATAAGTTGAACATGGCGCGGCGGATTCCTGCCTGCGGTGAGCAAACAGGAAGCAACCCGTAGATATTCTTTCAACAAGTTTTTTTTATCCCCTGTATCCCTCGCCACGGCGAGTCTTCGCTTCGCTACGACCTGCATCTCTGCTAGAATGTTTTTATATGAGCAAGGAACCAGAAGCGCATTTATTTTGTCATCGCTGCGGCGCGGTGTTGAAGCCGGGAGTGGGGAATTTCTACATCGTGAAAATCGAAGCCTTCGCCGACCCGACGCCGCCAAACCTGACAGAAGCCGACCTTGCCGTTGATATTGACAAGGCCATCGAGGACATACTCGAAGAAATCCGCCACACATCGGAAGCCGAACTGATGGACCAGGTCTATCGCCGCCTGACAATCCACCTCTGCGGACAATGCTACGCCAAGTGGATCGAAAACCCGGCTTCATAATCGTGCTTCGCCGCCGGGGTGCTTAAGGACTGGCCACTTCAGTGGCCAGTTGTTGTTTCGCGGGTTCATCGGGTTCATTCACACGAATACTGGCCACTGAAGTGGCCAGTCCTTGTGTGCCTCCGGGAAACCCTTTCTGAAACTCAACCGGTACAGATTTTGGGAGGCAGGCCAATGGAAAAATCTGTCCGTTCACATCTGCGCGCGCAAACGCGAACGTAAAAATCGGGGGTAACGAAAAATCCAAAAAAACTTTTTCCAAGGCCGCCAAGGACTTACGTCGTCGCAATCCGTTTTGTGTTCGCCTTTGCGCGCGCAAACGCGAACGCAAAAGATAATACAGAGCGTCCTTGATACGCTTATATGTTCTTTGACAAGTGAAGACAGAGAAGAATAGGGACTAGGGACTTGGGACTTGGGACTTGGAAAAGCAGAAAAAAACGGATGAACCAGTCAACCGGTCAACCGGAACTTGGGCCGGTTAGGCAATATAGGCAATGGCGAATTTTTAAAAATGGACGAAAAAATGACCGCGAAATACGCAACTCTATGCCCGCCAAGGACTTGTGGATTTTGCAATTGGCCCGAATCGGCCCCAATTGGCCCCAATGGTTCCCATTCGTTCCCAATGGTTCCCAATGGTTCCCAATTGGCCCGAATTGGCCCGTTTGGTTCCGTTTGGTTCCGTTTCGTTCCGCATGAGGCTCGGGCGATTAAGTAACCATCTCCGGAAGGAGCGCGATAACCGACCACGCCCTATGCGTCGGCGTCTTTCGGGCGGAACTCCAGGCGGGCACGGTTCACGTCGGGGTAGATTCCGAATATCTTATTGAGGTGCGTCAAGTTCAGCACCGCGGCGACCCGGCTATGCACGTTGGCGATCTTTACCTCGCCGCCCGCCATCCTGGCCCGCTTGTGCACATGGAGCAGGACGCCCAGGCCATAACTGGAAATGTAGGACAACTTCTCACAGTCGATGATAATCTTCCTGATCCCGGCTTCGATCAGATCGAGAACGTCCTGGACGAACTCCTTGCTGGTGTGCCGGTCGATCCCGCCGTCGGCCGATATGATCAGGACGTCCTTATCGAGTTCGTGGTAGTAGAATTCCATGTCTGCATTGTACAGCGATGGGGACTTATCAGGAAAGCCAAAACAAACTTCCTGCCTGGCTACGGCCTCGCCGAACGTGCGGCAAAAACCCCGCCTGGCTTCTGGGCGACCATTCCCTTAATCGCCAGCATGGTCATCGCAGCAGTGGTTTCGGAAGATGACAAACCGGATCGGCGGATCAGTTCGTCCAGCGACAGTTCAGCCGCGAGGAGATGCTCCAAAAGGGACGACTCGGTTTCGGTCAGGTTCACCTTCGGCGCGATCGGCTCGGCAGCGCCTTCGCCGGCGAGAACCTCGCCGACGCGATCAAGCCCGTCCAGAATATCCTCGATGTTCTGCACAAGAGCGGCTGATCCTGCGGCGATGAGGCCGTTGGTTCCGGCGCTGAAAGGCGAATCGACCCTGCCGGGCAGCGCGAAAACCTCTTTGCTCTGCTCCAGCGCCGAACGGGCTGTTATAAGCGAACCGCTGCGACGTGCCGCCTCGACGATAAGAACGCCCAGCGACAGTCCTGAAATGATTCGGTTTCGCCGGGGGAAATTAGCGCCCTTGATTCCGATTCGCATAGGCAGTTCGCTGATGACGGCGCCGCGCCCGTCGGAGACGATCATCTCGAAGAGTTTTTTGTTTTCGCGCGGATACGTGTTGCACAGACCGCAACCCATCACGGCGACGGTTCTTCCACCGGCTGTCAAAGCCCCGCGATGGGCGGAAGTGTCGATTCCGCGAGCGCCGCCGGAGATAACGGTGAATCCCGCCCGTCCGAGCAGGCCGCCGAATCGGTCCGCCTGCTCCAGGCCGTAGTGGGTACACCGGCGCGAACCTACTATCCCCAAGGCCACCGCGTCGGATTCGGTAACTTCACCGCGAACGTACAGCACAGGCGGAGGATCGTAAATGTTCTTCAACGCAGCAGGATATGCGGCATCTTCGACGCAAAGCACCGTCACGCCGTGCTTGTCAGCCAGGGCGAGTTCTTCATCAACGGCCGATTCATCGACGGCGGCGATGGCCGAAGCCGTCTTTTCGCCGATACCCTCGACCTGGCGCAATTGTTCAGACGGAGCATTTACAGCGGCCTCAATGTCGCCGAAATGGTTCACCAGTCGCCGGATAGTAATCGCGCCGACCCCGTCGGCAAGGGTAAGCCGAAGATACATCCGCCGACGTTTATTGGATTGCTCCATAAGTCTCGAAAATTACTTCGCCGATGCCTGGGTCGCTTTTTCCGCCCGTTTTGCGAAGGCCTTTTTGATGCCCAGCAGCAGCGGGCTGGCGATGGCGATGGACGAATAGGTTCCGACAATAACACCAACCAGAAGCGCGTAGGTGAAGGCATGAATACCGGATCCGCCCCAGATATACATAACCACCACGGCAATGAGCGTCGTAGTCGTCGTCAGCAATGTCCTGCTGATGGTCTGGTTTATCGAGCGGTTGATAATCGGCTCGTCCACGCTGTCGAGTCTTCCGCGATTTTCGCGGATACGGTCGAAAACGACGATGGTGTCGTTGACGGAATACCCGATAATCGTCAGGAATGCCGCGACGACGGCCATGTCAATTTTGAACGGTTGGACCAGCAGGAACCGCCCGATTACGTTGTCGTGGATGAAGGCCGCCATCGCCACAAGCCCGATGGCGATTACAACGTCGTGTACCAGGCAGATCACAGCCGCCAGACCCCATCTCGCCGAACCGAACCGCACCCAGAGATATACGACAATCGCCAACCAGCTCAATATGAAGGCGATAATCGCCAACTGCGACGCTCTTCCGGCAATGGCCGGGTCGAATTTCGAGACCGCTTCAAGCGATTCCGCTCTGGCGAGAGATGCTTCCAGCAGGCTCAGTTCGCCGGCGGCGAATTTTTTCCACTCTTCAGGTTTTCCGACGTAATCGATATTGGGGTTCAGCGCCAGGACCGCCAGCGATTCGAAGCCATCGGCCTTCGGATCCGCCTTCAACCCCACAACGACGGTGCGGTTGAACTGATAATCGGCGAAATCAGATTGCAAACGCATCGTCTGGATTCGTCCCGCCAGGTCGGCTTCGGTCAACGGCGGGCTGACATTTTGCACCACGAACATCGCCCCATCGGTGTAGTCAACGAATTTCGCCTGCATTTCCGGCGAAACGCTTTCGGCAAGTTCCGACGAAATGTGGGTAATTCCACTACCGGAACTGTCAACCTCCACGTTAAGGGCCGGAATCTGACCCGTTTTGCAGAGTTCAAACTCCACGCTGGTCCGCACGTCCAATGCGCCGACGAACGCACCCTCGACCACTTCCCGCAACAACTTGACATCGGCCACCGTAGTGGAAACCTGATACGACCGCTCAGGCAGGCGTGTAACCAATTCCTCGCGGTTCACTTTACCATTGCCCTTGCCACCGTCGTCGGTATCGATCGCCGTGAAAAATTCTTTTTCGCCTTTACCGTCCAACCATTCAGCCAGGCTGATTTGCCCGTTACCGTCGGCGTCGAACTTATCGAGATAATCAGTCGCATTATCGGCATTCAAGAGCGTCTCGACCTTGATAGTTTCGGCGAATTTTTTCAGATTTCCCGATCTTTCAGCCGCCTTACCGGCCAACCATTCCGCCAGGCTGACTTCCCCGTTACCATCGGCATCGAACTTCTTAAGGAGCTCGTCGGTTGTATTGTCGGCATTCAGGGGCGTCGCGGGGTTTCCGATGATTTCGATGAGTTTTGTCAGACTTTTCGATCTTACAGCGTCGTCGGTATCTTCGGTCAATTGGATGGCTTTACCCTTCAATGCCTCCTCGATTTGCTTCCGCTTCGGCATTACGTCTTTTCCGTCCTTGACCGGAACCATCACGCCCGGCTTGAACGAGAATATCGCCTGCGTACCGCTACTGAATTCGATGCCCAGAACGTCCGTTCCCTGCGACGCCAGCGATCCGATGCCCGCAGCGACCAGCAGGACCGAGACAACCCAGAAAAACTTCCGCTTACCAAGCCAGTTAATCTTCGGGACGCCGATAAACGCCGCCATGCGGATGCGATCCTTTATCCATCCCAACTCAAGAAGCAACTGGAATATCCATCGCGTTACCAGAAGGGATGTGAACAGGCTGAACATAACGCCGAACCCAAGCGTGATGGCAAAGCCGACAATCTCCTCCGAACCGACCCATCCGAGAATGACACAAGTCAGCAGCGTGGTGATATTTCCGTCGAGAATGGCTCTTGCGGCGCTGGAGTATGCGTTGCGGAGCGCGATTCGCATGGATTGCGTCTTTTTCTGTTCTTCTCGCAGGCGCTCGAATATCAGCACGTTGGCATCAACGGCGATACCGATGGTCAGGATGATACCCGCGATACCCGGCAGGGTGAATACCGCCTCGATAAAACTCATCGCCCCCAGCAGCAGCACGATGTTAAGCACCAGCGCCACGTCGGCGATTGCGCCTGCGGCGAAGTAGTAGATTATCATAAATGCCGCCACGCCGATAAGCCCCCATACGGCGGCACGGAAACCAGCATCGCGGTTGTCCTTTCCGATACTGGGGGCAACCGTCTTCATGCTGACGGGATTTTCGTTGACCTTTCCGGCCAGAGCGCCGGCTTCGAGTATGCGGACCAGTTCACGCACCGTATCGATTGTGAAATCGCCCTCGATGATACCGCTGTCGGAGATTGTCGATCTGAGCACCGGCGCGGAATACGCCTCATCATCCAGCAGGATGGCCATGAAGTGCCCTTTATGAGGCGTGGTCAACCGGCGCATGAGTTCGGCGCCGCGAGCATCCAGCCTGAAGTGCACCGCAGGACGACCCATATCGTCCCTGCCCGGACTGGCCGACAGAGCCCACGTCTTCTTGGCCGTATCACGCAGCATCGTATAACCATCCTGGTTATACAGCAGGATGTACTTCTTTCCGGCGTACTCGCCGAGTATCAGGTTAGGTGCGAGTCTTTCGCCTTTGCCCTGAAGCGAGTACCACTGGAACTTATCGGCCTTGCTGCTTCGCCCGAACAGTGGCCCGTGCTCTGTGAGTTGATTCATGTACGTGTCGTATTGCTGGTCGGTCAACGCAAGGGATTTATCGTCGTCCTTTCCCGTCGGAAGCGTCGGCGCGATGCGGAACTCCAGCACGCCGGCCTTGGCAACCATTCTTATCAGGTCGGCGGGATCGTCCAGACCGGTGCGTTTCTCCGACCAGTCCGTATAACCGGCGACAACCGCGTCAACTTCGTCCTTCCGGGACGAATAACGCCGGCGAATCTGCTCCAACTGCTCGTCGTATTTGCTGCTGCGCTCTTTTCGCTCATCCTTCGAAATAACCTTGGTTTCGCGTTTGGACGTGTACAGCCGCAGCACCTGACCGAGATATTCGGTATTGACATTGAGTTTGAGCAGATTGCGGAACGCTTCGTTGTGGTCGCTTCTGGCGTCTGTGATGACATCGCGGGCTTTTTTGACGTCTTCGAGCGATGCTTGCCCGCTTTTCTCAAGTTTTTCAAGCGCTTTCTCTGCCCGGACTTCGGCGTCGTGCGCCTGGGCCACTTTCTGCAAGGCGGTAATTCTTTCGGAGTCCCCGGCGGCGATTCGCTCGATGGCATCGGCACGGGCCTGACCGGTAAGCGAAAGAACTCGCCTGATCTCGCTGCGACGGATGTTGCCGTCCTGCAATTTCCTGAGGGCTTCCAGATAGACTTGCTTTGCCCTGCGTGCCTCATCCGTACCCAGCGGCATACGGACCTGGAATCGTGTGGGGCCTACCTTGCGAAACTCCAGGTTGCGAGTACCGTCCGGGTCGATTCGCTTCCTCAATCTGGACATTACCCGCTCGACCAGGTCGGGGATTTTCCTACCCGCATCCTGAACCTCGAAGGTCAGGATGTGTCCGCCCTTCAGGTCGATTCCAAGGCGAAGTTCCTTTGTCAGGACACAATAGACACTCAGCCCCGCCAGCAGGGCAACAAAAGCGAATTTCAAACCGAGATTCTTCGATTGCATAATAACCTCAATACATGGATCAAAAACTGGGGATCAGGGTCCCGGTATTCAGGATTTCCCTGCCCCTTCGTCGCTATCCTTACCGGGAGCGCCGACGTTGCGAATCGCCGAGCGGAGGAATTTCATCCGCGTATTGGACGATTCGTCAACTTTGACGACCACTTCTCTGTCCTTGACCTCGATGACCGTTCCCATTATTCCACCGATGGAAGTAACCTTATCGCCCTTTTTAAGGGTGTTGAGCATTTCCCTGTGTTTTTGTTGTTCTTTCCTGCGTCCTCTTCCCATCCACCACCACAGAAGGGCCATAACGCCTATCATTATGGCGAGAAAACGCATATCACCGAACCCGCCGCCGGGCGGCTTTTTCTGGGTTGTCGGCTCGCCGCCGTTCTTATCGGACTTTTCGTCGGCCTTGATAGAATCGCCCGTTGGTTCGCGTGCGTCTTCGTCTTTAGCGGCAGTGTCCCCAGCCGGCTGGGTTGTCGCCTGCGCCCAAACCATCTGCCCCACGAAAAGCATCACCACTATCGCCAGTACTACAGATACATGCCAAATACGCATCAGTATATTCCTTTCAATGTTAGCACTGTTTCAGACCATCAAAAAAGAAGGTTGCGTATTCTGATTAACTTTGGGCCTATAGTCAACATAAAATGGTGGCACAGGTTTTCAACCTGTGCTGCTCCGCAGATATGTTCAATACACAGGTTACAAACCTGTGCCACCAGCCGGGTACATCTGCTCCATCCACAGGCGCGACCGGGGCTCAAATTCGTCGTCGGAAATCGCAAGCCTGATCTCCGACATCAACTGCGAGAAAAACGCCAGATTGTGAATCGTTACCAATGTGGCTGCCAGCATTTCACCGGCCTGGAAATAATGTCGAAGCACCGCACGGGAGAAGTTCCGGCAGGTGTAGCAGGTGCATTTTTCGTCCAGAGGTCCGTTATCGCCGGCGAAAGCGGCGTTGCGGAGTTTGAGTCGTCCATTCCACGTGAACGCCTGGGCGTTCCGCCCGTTCCGCGTCGGAATAACGCAATCGAACATGTCGATTCCGCAGGCAACGGCTGCGATTATGTCCCTCGGCTCACCCACACCCATCAGGTAACGCGGCTTGCCGCGCGGGAATTGCCCGTCGATGTGTTCGAGGACAGCCTTCATTTTCTCGTGTCCCTCACCGACGCTCAAACCGCCGACGGCGTAGCCGGGAAGGCCCAACTCGACCAGCGATTCGATGCTGCGCGCCCGAAGATCCGTAAAAATTCCGCCCTGCTGGATCCCGAAAAGCGCCTGACCCTCGCTCGCTCGCTCCCATACCGTTTTGCATCGTCCTGCCCATTCGGCGCTTCGCTTGACGGCTTGGGCGACCTGTTCCTTATCGGCATCGGCTGGGGGACATTCATCCAGTTGCATAATAATGTCCGCGCCAAGTTTGGCCTGGACGTCCATGCACTTTTCCGGCGTAAGGTTCACGGTGTCGCCGTTTATGTGGGACTGGAATACGACGCCGGCGTCGGAGATTTTCCGTAGCGACGACAGTGAGAATACCTGGTATCCGCCGCTGTCGGTGAGGATGGGTCCGTTCCATGCCATCAACTTGTGCAGGCCGCCCATCTCGGCCACCGCGTCAGCGCCGGGGCGGAGCATGAGATGATAGGCATTGGCGAGGACTACCTGTGTACCTGTATCGCGGAGTTGGTCGGGCGTAACGCCCTTGACGGCTCCGCACGTCCCGCAAGGCATGAACACCGGCGTAGCCACCTCGCCGTGACCGGTGCGCAGAACGCCCGTCCGCGCCTTGCCGTCGGTCTTGTCTATGCGAAGCCTAAATGTCGAATCCGTCAGCGGCATTTCCCCAGAGGGATTTCCTGTCGATCTCCTTTGGCCTCGTTAATCACAACAAGATTTCCTTCGTCTTCGGCCTGTAATTGTTCGTTGGCGTTGAGCAGTTCAATTCCGTACACCGTCCCGTCCGGGGCAATATCGACGTTGATTTCATCGCTCAGGCAAATCGTCTCGACCTGTCCGGCCTTTTCGTGCAGACGCATGTAGGCAATGTTGTAACGCGGGTCGTAAGTCAGTCTCATAACGCAATCTCCTACTCTTTACCCTTTAATAATACTTTACAATCACTGTAATAACCAGCCATCCGTTTTCCTCTACAGCATACGCCTCCACTTGTTTCGTCTTGTAGAACCGGCCACGCCACGTCCGACCAAAGGCAAAGTTACGACGGAATCCGCTCCTGCCGAACTTGGCAGGGAATCTTTCTCCCTGCTCAACGGTGGCGATCGCTTCGGCCTCCGTCGTACCTCGTTCGGGCAAACGTCCGGCAGCATGAGGATGCAATCGCACATTCATCACAGATTCTCTCCAACTGGTCAGACCTTCGCCACAGGCGTAATTTTTCCGGTCTTTACGGATTTTTCCATTGCTTCCAGCACCGCTATCGGGGCGAGGATTCGCTTGTGGTCCAGCGGCTCTTTGCCGGTCTTGAACATCTTGCAGAAGGTGCGGATACCGGTCAGGTACGGGTCGGCGTCGAAGAGCATCTTCCTGGCTATCGGGCCTTTATCCTTGACGGCGGAGATATGAAAACCCGACGACCAGCCGATCATGCAGTGCATCGTCGCGACCAGGCCCGACCGGAAGAACAGCGTCGCGGCTGCGTCTTTGCCTTTGCCTGCCTTGGCTACACTGACAGCCGATACGTCCGTACCGAACGCTTCAACCAGCATTTCGACCTGGTGGATACCGTAAAAGAATATCCCGCCGTAGGTCGAATCCAGGTCACAAGGCCCGACGCTGGCGACGGCGCGGACGGCTCCGCCGCGATTGGCATCACGCCGGAAATCCGCAAAGGATTTCTGCATCGGCAGCGCGCCGAATGACGTTACCGGAACCTTCGCTCGCCGGCAGCGCGCGAGGAATTTCCTGCCCTCCGCCAAGCGATAGCAGAACGGCTTGTCGATGAACATCGGCAAGTGAGCCTTGAGGAACGGTTCTGCCGCAGGCAGGTGATACTTCGCGTGGCGGTGATCGACAATCACCGCATCAATCTCGCCGATCATATCGGCCGGTTTCTTGACAATTTTGGGAATAGCGCCGGTCCTGGCGGCTTCTTTGGCGAATTTGTCCGTCTCGCCCCAGATAACCACAGCCCGGCAACCGGGAACCTTTTTCCCGATGTTCAATGTCTTCGCAATGGCTGCACTGTGCGAATTTTCCGCGCCGACAATTCCGATCCTGATCACGTTTGTCTCCTGATTAATGGTAGGCTGGGCCGAGTCCCCTCTGGACGAGGCCCACCTACCGCCTTCAGCAAAGAAAAGGTGGGCCATACCCGGCCCAGCCTACAAAATTACGGCCCTGTTTGACCGCGAACGTCCAACAGTTTATTCAGTTCATCTTCGTTCATAATTCCGCGCTGAAGCGCGATTTGGCGAATGGTTTTACCGGTTTCGTGTGCCTGCTTTGCGATGTCGGCGGCAGCGTCGTATCCGATTTTCGGCGCTAACGCCGTCGCGAGCATCAGCGACTGCTCGACAAGTTCGGCGCAGCGTTTTTCGTCCGCAGCAAGACCGTCAATACATTTTTGCTCAAAAACCTTTGCGGAATTGGTCAGCAGCGACGCGCTCTCCAGCAGGTTGGCCGCTACCACAGGCCAGGCGAGGTGCATTTCGAAGATGCTTCCGACGCCGCCGAGCGATGCAGCGGATATGGCGGCGTCAAGACCGACGACCTGGCAGGCGACCTGGATGACGGCTTCGGGTATGACGGGATTGACCTTTCCCGGCATGATGCTGCTTCCTGGCTGGACGGCGGGGATGTGCAGTTCGCCAATCCCGCACCTCGGACCCGAACCAAGCCAGCGAATATCATTGGCGACTTTTGAGAGAGCAACGGCTGTTACCTTCATCGCCCCCGACGCCCGAACAGCAGAAACGGGGACCGTATGGGCGGCAAAGTGATTCGCCGACTCGTGAAACGGTAGATGCGTCCTTCCAGCCACAATCCGGCAGATATCTCCGGCGAAACCGGTCGGGGCGTTCAACCCTGTTCCCACTGCCGTTCCACCCATTGCCAGTTCGCACAACCCGTCAATCGCCCTTCCCAGAACCCTCGTCGCCTCGTCAACGGCGGCTGCATAGCCGGAAAATTCCTGCCCGAGTCGGATCGGAACGGCATCCTGAAGGTGCGTCCTTGCGACCTTGACAATCCCGTCGAACTGCTCGGCCTTTTCGGTCAGGGACGCCGACAGCGAATTCAATGCGGGGATAAGTCCGTTATGAATCGCAAGTGCAGCCGAGATGTGCACCGCAGAGGGAATAACGTCGTTGGAGGACTGGGCCATATTAACGTGATCGTTTGGATGAAC
>DAOVLV010000106.1 GCA_030631085.1 Planctomycetales bacterium
AGCCTGATTTCGATAATTCTCCACGCCAATCCTTTCGGCGCGATGGTCTGGATCACCGCCGATATGATGAGCCCCGGAGGCTCCAATCCTGTTTTTTCCTGGCCTCTGCATTGCGGGATCATGCTGGGCGGTTCGGCGCTGGTGCTGGCAGCGTGCGTGCGGATCGTCCGCAAGGTCGCTCTGCGTCAGGCCACGGGCGCAGCCGGGGTGTTCACGACGCGGAAACAGCGCCGCCAGCAGAAGGCCCAGCCCGGTCAGGCCGGCGCGGCGGAATCGTCAGGTGGGCGAATCAGAAGGGTCGTCGGGTCGCCGATTATCTGGAAAGAACTGAAAACCCCTCTGCTCAGCGGCGGGAAAATGGCCGCCATCATCGCCATCCTATTCACAATCGCCGCGATGCTGATTACGTACTTCGTCTGTGCCAGCGAACGCTGCCTGGACGAAGATGACACACAGATCGTCTATGTAACGCTTTTCGTGGGGCTGGGCATACTCGTAACGGCTGTGATGTCGGCGACCACAATCACCGCGGAGAAAGAAACCCGCTCCTGGCCTATCCTTCTGGCGACGACGTTGAGCGACTGGCAGATTATTTTCGGAAAGGCCGTTGGCGTCTTCCGAAAATGCCTGCCGATCTGGCTGCTGCTGGCGGGGCACGTCATACTTTTCACCATCATAGGTCTGATCCATCCGATTGCCTCGCTGCACCTTGCGATGCTGGTTGCGTGGATAATTGTGTTCTTCGCCGGAAGCGGGCTGTATTTCAGCGCGCGCTTCCGACGGACCACAACGGCTGTGGTGATGAACATAGGTCTGGCCCTGACCCTCTGGGCCATTCTGCCGGGACTGATGGGGCTGATTATAGAGATCGATAGAAATTACGACGGCGGCGACGACGATGCGATTAAATTCGCCCTCTGTGCCAATCCACTGGTCCAGGCCGTTGTCGTTACGAAGGCTGCCAGCGGGCGCAACAAGGCCAACAATGCACTGGAGAAACTGCATTATGACTGGCCCGATGATAATTACGGATATGGGTACGATGAATACGGCAACGTTGTCGGGGATGAGGACAATAACGCTGCCGGGGAAACCACCGGAAGGATGTTGTCCTGGATGTTGTTTTATATGCTGATGGGTTTTTTCTTCGCCTGTCTCGCCAAGCGCAGGCTCCGGCGGAGTATCTTCTGACGATAACGGTCCGATGCGACTATCTTTGTCGTATTTTTTCTGAAACATCCGTTGCTTTTTAACAACATTGCTTCCGAGATGCACCGATATTCCATCTATGGCGTATTTCGAGAATATCATCGGTCAGGATTATCGGATGGTGAAGGTTTTCGACCTTATCGAAGCCGTGGCCGACAGTAAGGCGACCGTCCTGATTACCGGCGAGTCGGGAACCGGCAAGAGTCTTATCGCCCGCGCCATTCACTATCAAAGCCAGCGACGGGAAAAACCATTCGTGGAGGTTTCCTGCGGTGCGCTTCCGGAGATGCTGCTCGAAAGCGAACTGTTCGGACACGTACGAGGGGCATTTACCGACGCCTTCGGCGACCGCGACGGTAAATTCGCAGCCGCTGACGGTGGGACAATCTTCCTTGATGAAATTTCCACTGCCTCCGCCGGTCTGCAATTCAAACTGCTCCGCGTACTCCAGGAGCGAACATTCGAACCGGTCGGCTCGAACCGAACGCAAAAAGTCGATGTCCGCGTAATTGTGGCGACGAACCGCGACCTGTGGCGGGACGTCGAGTCGGAGCGGTTCCGCCAGGATTTGTATTACCGCGTCAACGTCGTCAACATTGAATTACCACCGCTGCGGGAGCGGGGCGAGGACATTACCCTGCTGGCGGAACACTTCCTCAGACGTTACGAGCGGGAAAACTCCCGAAACATCCTCGGATTCACCGACGATTGCCAGGCCGCACTGCAAGCATACCCCTGGCCCGGAAACGTGCGGGAACTAGCCAACTGCGTCGAGCGGGCAGTTGTACTGTGTCGCGGAAACCGGATCGACCTGGCCGACCTGCCGCAGACAGTTGCCGCTGTGCTCCATCCGATAATGGCGTCGGCGGGCGAGGCGGTTTCGGTTATGTCGCCAGGTTCAAACGCCGACCGGACACTCGCTGATGCACTGGCGGAACCGGAAAAGCGGATCATCCAGTCCGCCCTGACCGCCCACGGCGGACACAGGCAGGCCACCGCACACGCGCTCGGCATCAACCGTTGCACGCTGTACAAGAAGATGAAAAAGTATGGCCTGATGCGGTAATAAACATCTCGTGTAACCCCGCAATTTCTGCTAATCTTCTCCATTGGTTACAGACAGAGATCACCTCTGGAGATAAGAAATGAAGATACAGAATGCCGATGGCGTCGAAGCAAAGCAGGTTGAAATGGGCGGCGCCGAGAGTGTAACGATGCGGATGCTCATCGGACCGGACGATAAGGCCCCAACTTTTAATATGCGGCTCTTCGAAGTCGCTCCGGGCGGTTATACGCCGCGACATACGCACGATTGGGAGCATGAGGTATATGTCCTGGCAGGGGAGGGGGTCGTTCTGGAAAACGGGCGGGACAAACCGATAACCGCCGGTAATTGCATCTATGTCCCGCCGAACGAGGATCACCAGTTCCGAAACACCGGCAGCGAAAACCTCAAATTCCTGTGTCTGGTTCCGCGTGATTCCGGATAAATTGAATTTCGGGTGCCATGCCTTCACGCGGAACGAAGTGCAGCGTGTAGGCATGTTTACGCCACAACATGTTCACGCCTTCCGCTTCGCTTCAGGCGAGAACATGGCACCCATGGTAGTACACCCATGACCTCTGACGCCGAACGTATCGAGCAGCTTCGCCGGGAAATACGCCGGCATGACCGGTTTTATTACGTCGAGGATGCGCCGGAAATATCCGACCGCGAATACGACGCGCTTTTCGATGAATTGAAGCGGCTGGAGGCGGAGCATCCCGAACTCGTTACGCCTGATTCACCCACACAGCGTGTCGGTGGCAAGCCCGTCGAGGGTTTTGCCAGGGTCAACCACGAACCGCCGATGCTCAGCATCGACAACACCTACAGCCTCGACGAACTTCGTCAATTCGACGCCCGCATAGCCAAGACCCTCGGCGAGAAGCCCTATCGCTACCTGGTTGAGCCTAAAATAGACGGCGTGGCTGCGTCGTTGCGATACGAAGACGGCGTGTTGACGCTGGCAGCCACAAGGGGCGACGGACGCACCGGCGACAACATCACCGAAAACGCCAAAGCCATAAAATCGATCCCATTACGCCTGGTGGGGGCGGGTGGCGAATCGGCGAAAATCCCCCGTCTGCTCGAAGTGCGCGGCGAGATTTACTGGCCCGCCGATGCCTTCGCGAAATTCAACTCCGCCCGCGCCGCCGCAGGCGAGGACACCTTCGCCAATCCCCGCAACGGCACAGCCGGTACGCTCAAACAACTCGACCCGAAAGTCGTAGCCAAACGCTCCCTTGCATTTATCGCGCATGGCTTCGGGACGGTCGAACCGGCGCCGGCAACGGAATCAGCGTTGGAATGCATGGAAATGCTGAAGCGGTGGGGGATCCCCGCCAGCCCGCACGCCAAACTGTGCGATTCGGTGGGGGGGGTCGGAGAGTTCATTGAAGAATGGGCCAGGCAACGCTACGACGAGCCGTGCGAAACCGACGGCATCGTCGTCAAGGTCGATTCGCTCGCCCAGCGCCGGAGACTCGGCGCGACCAGTCGATACCCGCGCTGGTGCATCGCCTATAAATACGCCGCTGAACGGGCGGAAACTCACCTGAAATCGGTTACCTTCCAGGTGGGGCGGCTTGGGACGATTACGCCGGTCGCCCATTTCGACCCGGTACAATTGGCAGGTACGACCGTCTCAAACGCCTCGCTGCATAATTTCGACCAGATAGAACGGCTTGATGTGCGCCTTGGCGATACCATCCTTGTCGAAAAGGCCGGTGAAATTATCCCGCAGGTCGTGCAGGTGGTAACCGCCAATCGTCCCGGCGACGCCAGGCCCATCGATCTGCCGAAACAATGCCCCGCCTGCGGTGGGGCGGTGGGGCGAGATGAAGGCGGAGTGTACATAAGGTGCGTCAATCCTGAATGCCCTGCCCAGTTGAAGGAACGTCTGCGGTTCTTCGCCGGGCGTAACCAGATGGACATTGAAAACCTCGGCCCAGCCCTGATTGACCAACTAATTGACAGCGGCATGGTGAAGCATTTTGCCGACCTGTATTCGCTGAATTTTGAGCAATTGACCGAACTGAAGCGGATGGGCGAAAAATCGGCCCGGAACCTTATCGACGCCATTGAATCCTCGAAAGGGCGGGGCTTGGCGAGGCTTCTGGCGGGTCTTGGGATTCGTCATGTTGGCGGCAGGGCGGCTGATATGCTGGCTCGGCACTTCGGCGATATCGACTCACTGGCCAACGCCGGAGAAGACGAACTGGCTGACGTTGAAGAAATAGGACCAGTCATCGCCGCCAGTGTCAGGCAGTTCTTCGCAGGCGAACAAGGCCTGGAAATAATCGAACGCTTCAAGTCTGCCGGTGTGAAAATGTCGGCAGAATCGGTGGGGGCCTCCGCCGGCGGGGGGCCACTGGCGGGAAAGACTATCGTCGTAACGGGCACGCTCGAAAATTACTCACGAAGCGAAATAAAGGAATTGATTAAAAATCTCGACGGCAGGTCGGCATCGAGCGTATCGAAAAAAACCGCCTTCGTCCTGGCCGGCGAAAACCCCGGATCAAAGGTCGATAAGGCAAAAACGCTCGGCGTAACGATTGTCAATGAGGAAGAATTCGGGAAAATGATTGGTAAGAAAAAATAGCTGCGTCGGAGCGAAGCGCAGACTCGCCGTGGCGAGAACAACGCTAACACCGTAAACAACTTACCTTTTCCTTTTCTTTCATTCTGTGTTGTTTATGGTTCGTAACGTTCTCGCCACGGCGAGTCTGCGCTTCGCTCCGACGCGGCTAATAATCCAAAGGGTTAAACCGCGCCTAACACAGGGCTGCGAAACTCAGCACTATGAATAGGATCATCTTGAATTTTCGTCTTATGACTTCTCGTGCCATTGCTGATTACCTCCCGGGGTAATCCCTTTCTACTTCTATATTACCACGGAAAAGCGAAATCGCATAGAGGGAAAATGCAGACGCAAACCCTCGGCCGCCAAGAGTTTCGGTAAATAGTAAAATGGGTAAGAAATAACAAAAATGGGAGAGCACAAAACCGACTTTATAGCTATCCGTCGGCTTTAGGTTGTAATTCACTATAAATGGGCATATTATGCCCACTCGAACATCATCAATACTTCAGGAGAAGTGAAAAAACATGGGTAAAGAAGGCAAAACTGACCTGCCCCCTGGGGGCGACTTGATGGAAAAAATCGTAGCCCTCTGCAAACGCCGAGGCTTTATCTTCCAATCCTCCGAAATCTACGGCGGGATCAACGGCTTCTGGGACTACGGTCCTCTGGGCGTCGAACTTAAACGCAATCTCAAAAACATCTGGTGGGAAGACGTCGTTCGCAAACGCGACGACATCGTAGGCCTGGACGCCGCCATAATAATGAACCCAAAAGTATGGGAAGCCTCAGGACACGTAGGGGGGTTCAGCGACCCGATGGTTGATTGCAAGGAATGCAAGGCACGCTTCCGGGCCGATCAGTTCGACCGCTATCACCTGCTGCCGGCAGATGTAATTCCCGATGAGGTCAAGTCAGTCCACGACCAGTGGGAGCAGTTCAAGGACGTCGAAGCCGCAGCCACGTTCATCGCCGAGTCCGGGAAAGACATAGTCGCCTTGCAGCTGCTGGCTCGCCGGGCACTTGGATCGAAGCGGGCCAAATTGCAGACCGTTCCCTGCGCGGATGGCCGGGCCGTTGAGTTTTTCGTCGCTGACGGCAACAAGAACTACTACCTCAACCCTACGCAGGTCGAGGAGATCCTTTCCGAGGCCGATCTTTGCCCCAACTGCGGCGGCGAGCTGACCGAAGCCCGCAAGTTCAACCTCATGTTCAAGAGCCATGCCGGGGCGGCGGAAGATTCAGCGGCGGTTGTTTATCTCCGGCCTGAGACGGCGCAGGGGATTTTTGCCAATTTCAAGAACGTTCTGGACACGTCGCGCGTGAAGTTGCCGTTCGGCATCGCACAGATCGGAAAGGCCTTCCGCAACGAGATTAACCCGCGAAACTTCACCTTCCGCAGCCGCGAGTTCGAGCAGATGGAAATCGAATTCTTCTGCCACAAGGACGATGCCGATAAATGGTACGAATACTGGCGCGACGCCCGCTATAAATGGTATATCGGCCTCGGACTGACCAGCAGCCGGCTGCGGCTACGGGACCACGAGAAGGATGAACTGGCCCATTACGCAGTTTCATGTGCCGACATCGAATACGAATTCCCGTTCGGCATCAGCGAACTGGAAGGCGTCGCCAACCGGACCGATTACGACCTG
>DAOVLV010000080.1 GCA_030631085.1 Planctomycetales bacterium
AGTTGGACCACGCATGGTTCACGAAGAAATGCTACACAGCCGCCGATCATCGAGTGTGGTTTCATCGTATTTACGCCACGTCGTTCAGGAAGACGGGGATGTCTTTCCCGTTGGTGTGGGACATGTCCTGCCAGTGGGTTCAGGCCACCGACGTAACGCTGTTTTATACGAGTCCCTGCAAGGCGAAGGTAGGCTTTAAGGGCGAGGGCGAAAAGGAAATAACCGCTTACCTGAATGGTAAGGTTATCGCTGTTGGCAGGGGGGTCAAATCGGCCCGACTGTCCCTGGCCGGCGGGTTGACGTATGACATCGTAATCCGCAGCGCCGACGGAAAGGTTATCGGACGGGGGAAACTACCGGTGGCGTTTCGCAGACCAACCCCCGCGATAAAACCAACCACCACAAAACCTGCCGCTAAAAGCCAACCGGTTGGAGAGTAAGCATCGGCGGGTGGCGGGTGGCACCTTCAAGCGGAGCGAAACGGAGTGAAGCGGAGCTTGTGGGTGCTCTGCGTCATTGTCCAGCCAGCACCCACAACCTCCGCGCCGGTTGAAGGTGCCACCCCGCATTATTGCTTGGATAGAGTATTGGTCGCACTTACTTACTTTGTGTGCCCAGTATAATACACACGGCGGGTCAAGAGACCCGCCGCGCACAACCACATCCACAGGTTGGACCAATCGGCCAACCATATTCATCCCGAAAGCACTTCACGGACTCATTTGGTCCGCGAAATGCGGATGGTTACATAATGTTTAGAGGACGGCGTCTTTTGCCGCTTTGGCGATACGGAACTTCAGTACCTTCTTGGCCGGTATCTGAATCGTCTCGCCCGTTTGCGGGTTGCGTCCGAGTCTTGCCTTCCGGTCGCGCAATACGAGTTTGCCCAGGCCCGGAATGGTGAAGCCGTTCGGGGCTTCCTTGTAGGCCAGTGTAGCCAACGCTTCAAGAACCTCTACCATTTTTTTCTTCGGCAGGTCAGTTGCTTCGGACAGCGCTGTAAGAGTTTGAGACTTTGTCATTGCTTTTGCCATGTGCATCGCTCCTTCAAAAAGAGGTTTCCAATATCAACGTGTCGGTATAATGCGCACCGGAGAAGCGCGCGTCAAGTCGAAAAAACGCTATTTTCAGGCATTTTTTTTGACCTTGCTTCCAGGCGGGTAAAAATATAAACTCATCGTAAGAGTTCAGCCGTAGGCTTCAGGGAAAGACCGAGTCGTACAAAAAGCATTAGGCATTGGGCATTTGGCATTGGTGGTACTGGGTTTGTGTAAGTTTTTTCTGTTTAATTCCACGATTCAATAAAATATCAGAATTATAAAGGAAGGACATACGACGACCTTCTTTCCACCAATGCCTAATGCCAAATGCCGAGTGCCTAAAGCCTGCGATCATTGCAAATAGGTGAACAGACATGGCTCATTGACCGACGGAAAACTTATGGACAACGAACTGTTTAATTTCGCCTTGCGCGCATTCGTGATGCTTTTTGCGATTGTGGACCCGTTCGGAAACGTGCCGATTTTCGTTATGGTTACGCAGCCGATGGATGCGCCGCAGCGCCGGCATCTGGCTGGGAAGGTCTGCCTGGTCGCAGCCGGCGTGCTGTCGGCCTTTGCCGTCGGCGGAACCGCCGTGCTGTGGGCGTTCCACCTGACCATGCCGGCAATTCGAATCGCCGGTGGAATCATCCTGCTGGTCATCGCGCTTCAGATGCTTTCGGGGCGACAGTTCCATTGGTCTCGCAGACGTTCCGGAAGTTCGTCCGAACAGGGCGGCCACGACGCAGGCATCGTGCCGATGGCGATACCAATGATGGCCGGCCCTGCCGCAATGTCGAGTGTACTGGTATTATCGACGCAGGCGTCAGCGTCAGGGCCGGCGTATCTGGGGTCGGTGCTGCTGATCGTCGTGCTGGTCTGCGCGTTTTCTTACCTGTGTTACCGTGCCGCCATACCGCTGATGCACTACCTGGGGCGAACCATAATGGTAACATTCTCCTGCGTAATGGGCCTGATCCTCGCAGCCCTGGCAGTCCAGTTCATGCTCGACGGCCTGGCCGAAGCAATCCCCTCGCTCTTCACAGCAGCCTCGTAGATTAGCCGTGGGTTACGTGGCCGCGACCACGGCACCAGGCCAGACCGTCAAGATGGTCGGAAACGACCGTCAATCACGGCATAGTAACTCGTAAATTGACGGACGATGAGCCGCGGCGTATGATGTTCCTCATGCGATATACACACGACGAAGAAGAATTTATAATCCTATTGGCACATCACTACGAACAAGATGGTTTGCCACTCGAGCAGGATAAGATTATTGAGGCGCTCAAGATCACGAAGGAACGTTACGACAAAATTATCCGAACCTTATACAACATGGGCGTTTTTGATATGACGGAGGAGGGGGAGGGGAAGCCGGGGCAGGTGATTCCATCTCAATATAGTGTCGAGGATGCGAGAGAGATTCAGGAGTGTCGGAAGAATCTTACTCGCCACGCGAGATTGTGGGGCTGGGCCAAGAACAATCGCGTACTTGCCCCCTTGATCTTTGTTGTCGAAGTCGCTGGTCCGCCAATAGGTCTGATCGGAGGCATTCTCGGCGTCATCGCTCTTGTCCGCGGCTGCTGAATTCCTGCGTGGCGGGTTCCTGCCTGCCGGCAGGTCCTAACCCGCCGCGCAAAGTGCGCCTACGCTTCACCTCGACTACGCTTGGGGTTTGCGCCGGCGAAGGAGGGTCAACCCGCCCACGGCCAGAAGCGACAGCGTGGCGGGTTCGGGAATCCATAAGACGGGTAACCCGTAGCCTTCGGTATTTCGAGATTGCCCGACGATCCAGCCGGTATCGTTTATGGCTTCAGCAGCGCTGTAGCCTGCACCTTCTTCGCCTAGATCGGGGAGCGTAATGAAGACTTCCTCGCCATTCCAAACGAATGCGAACGGCACAGTCCAGGATGTCGTTTGGCAATACGCACCCACGATCAAGTCGTGTTCGTTAATATCACGAGCCCGACCGGAGGGAACATCCGCGAAAACAGGCTCACCGGTTCCGTTAAACCAAATTGCAGGGACTTTGCTACCTTCGGCCTTTTCGGCTCCCCCGACCACGTCCCCAGCTTGATTTACCCCTAATGCCGTGTAGTCTCGGTTGGTATAGTCGGGATAAAGGTCAGATATTCCGTCCGCCGCTGTCCAGACAAAGGCGTGGGTAGGAGGGAAACTGCCATCGGCTAGTTGGCTATGTCCTACAACCTTTCCGGCGTTATTGATCGCGGTAGCCAGCGTTACTGTCCCCCCTAGTGATCCCAGATCAGTCATCCCGTCTTGCTGCGTCCAGAGAAATGCGCTCTGCTCCCAATGTCCACTGGTCGGTAAACCGACGAATCGCGCTGCATAACCGACGACCTCCCCAAGATTGTTGATGTCTGTCGCATAACTGTGTGGGAAATCGGGCAGAGTGCCAAGATACAGTGGCACTTGACCGGGACGCCATAGCGTGGCTTTGTCATATTCTCCTTCTATTGTGCTATTCCATGAGCGTCCGACTACCCAGCCTAGATCGTTGATGGCTAAGGCTCTACCCCAGTTCGTATCGGGTAGAGTTCCGAGGTCTTGCATCCCCTCGTTAACGGACCAGATGAACGGACGTTTAGCCCACACCTCATTCTGCGACCACCCGACAACCTTGCCATCGGCGTTGATATCGTAAGCGTGGCCGCTGATCCCTCCAAGGTTTCCTAGTTCGCTAACGGTGTATTCAATAGCCGAAGAGGTTCCTGCAAACACAACCAGACATGCGATCACTACGAGAACTTTTTTGCTTTTCACCGCTCTACTCCTTTTCTGTCTCACGCCATACACCACGCACGGCGAATTAATCCCAAACCAAGGCTGATGAAACAGGTGAGCAGCCCGTACAATCATCGCACATCAACAACAACCCATGAGCGCTTGGGCTAACAAAAACCTCATGAACGATGGGAACTTGGCCGGTGTGGCCTAAGGTGTGTTTAAGTGAGCGAGACTCGCTCACACCCTCACTTCGATCCGGCAGGCTCATGCCGAATGCAGCATACTCCGCCGCTCCCAAAGCGGGCTGGAGCAATATAAAATAGGATACAGATTATCGCGGATTTGTCAAGTGTTTTGTGCGAAAAGTCTTACATGCTTGTCCACGAAGATCGCTTTCAGGAGTAAAGCGGGTAAGCCTGCATTATTCCGGCAACGACTCAATTCAACCGGCGCAAAAAAAGCCCAGCCATTCGAATGGCTGGGCTTCTTACCTAATCCCTAATTCCTGCCTGTCGGTATGCAGGCGTGGACTACTTCCGCTTTCGCCTCAACAACGCCAAGCCACCGATAATCAGCAGACTCACCGTGGCGGGTTCGGGCACCCACGTTCCCTGAATCACGATGTTGTCCCAATATGCTTCGCCGTGGTCGTACGTTGCGGCATCAGAATTACGATCTCCGACTCGAAAAGGAAAGAATCCGTCGGATTGTCCGGCGCCGATGAAGGGAATGTCGCTGGTCGTGAGTTGATTGACCCATTGAGCGTGCACCCAGTCGTAGAGTTGATTGGCGCCTTGAGGATCGGTAACGGTAAGATCGTACGTTGAGGCTGCCGGGTCAATGTCGATGTCCAAATGATACCAGACGTCCTCTTTCAGTCCGGCAACCGTGTGGTTTGACGGTACGGCATCTCGATAGACCAGGGCGTCCTGCCCACCGGCCATTCCCGGCGTATCAAGATACAGTCCGACATGACGGGCCACGCCTCCCGGCCCGTTCATCGCCATGACCTCAAGGAAATGAAAACCGTTTGCGTCGTTGCTCTTGTCGTAATTGAAATCAAAGTCGATGGTGTACGCCTTGGTGTAGTCGAGGTTGGCGAAATGGCCGGCAGGGCCAAGAGCGTATGCACGGTCGCCTTGGGGAATCGATTTGATGTGCAGGCTCCAAATCCCCGCTCCGCACGAACGGGCGTTGCTCACCTCGACCACGCCGGTAACACTGGTGACGGTGGTCCAATCCGAAATGTCGCCGTCTTCGAAGTTGTCCGAGAAACTAAAAGGCGCCCCAAGAGCGGTGCCCGCAGCAAAAAGGACCAATCCAAAGATCCAAACAACGTAACCAAGTTCGATTTTTTGACGAATTCTCATCATAGTATCCTCCTGCTGATTGCGTCTAATTAACGTTTACGCTCCATAGCTGCGCTTGCGGTGAGCCGCGTCGAACCGCCTGCGGCGAACCATCGCCAGTCCACCCAACGCCAGCAGCGACAGCGTCGCCGGTTCTGGGATCGCGAAAGCAATATCATTAGGATAGCCAAGTCCCTCTGTTATCAGATCCTCGACATTGCTGCCGTCCAGGTCGGCGCGTTGGATCTTATGGGTTGGAGCATTCGAATATCCGTCCGTCCAATACATCTTCCCGCCGGAGACATCGAGATCAATGCTGTTGGGCCAAATCAGGCCAGCGGTGATAAGGTTTTCCACACTGCTGCCGTCCAGGTTCGCCCGCTGGATTTTCGCCGAGGACACATCCGTCCAGTATACCTTTCCTGCTGGCAGATCCAGATCAATACCAAGCGGATAAAACAATCCGGTTACGATGTCTTCAATGTCGCTTCCATCGAGATTGGCTCGGCGGATACAGCCACCGCCTGGAGCTGTCAGGTTATCTGCCCAGTACATCTTCCCGCCATCAGGATCCACGGCGATACCGATCGGGCCATAAAGACCCGTGTCAATCAGAGTTTCGACGTTGTCTCCGCCAAGATTAGAACGTTGAATCGTTTTCCCGTTCCAATTCGTCCAGTACATCTTGCCGTGGGATGGGTCGAGGGCAAGGCCCGTCGTGAATCGCGGCACGGTCAACAAGTTCACGACGTTGCCACCGTCCAAGTCAGATCGGTAGATCCCGCTATCGCCGCTAGAATTGGACGTAGTCCAATATACATTGCCTCCTGCCAAATCAAGATCGATGCCGGCCGAATCTCCCGCTGTGGAGGTCACTTGCTCCACACTGCTACCGTCTGGATTCGCTCGATGTATGAAGTAGTCGGCGTAGTATATCTTCGGGGGCTTTGCAGCCTGTGCACTGATCGAAGAGACCAGCATGATAAGCAGACTGGCTGCTGTTGCTTTTCCCATCACCATTATTCACCTCGCTTTCTGTATCCGCATGCCGGCTTTCTGTCGTGTGTGCGAACGTGCCCTTTGACCACAAACCCTTTAAGGGTCAACGCCTTGTACGCAGCCCACATAAGCGATTATGGGAACTTGGCCGGTGGTGGCCTAAGGTGTGTTCGAGTGAGCGAGATTCGCTCACACCCTCACTTCTATTCGGCAGGCTCATGCCGAAATGCAGCTACTCCGCCGCTCCCTTCAGCGGGCTGGAGCATTATTGATCATACAGCAAATCGCGGATCTGTCAAGTGTTTTGTGCGAAAAGTCATACATGCTTGTCCACGAAGATCGTTTTCAGAGAAAAAGGTGGGACTCCGCTTCCCATAGGGACACTATGTGTCGCTCCGTCCGGAGCCTACCGCTGCCACCGAATAAAAGAAGCCCAGCCATTCTAATGGCTGGGCTTCTTAACTAATCCCTATTCCCTACGACCTACGCCCTGTCTGTTAATACATCCCTTCCATTCCGCCGCCGGGAGGGCCTGCGGGGGACTTCTTTTCGGGGATTTCGCTGATTACCGCATCGGTCGTCAGAAGCAGGCCTGATACGGAGGCTGCATTTTGCAGGGCTGTTCGCTCGACCTTTGTCGGAACGATCACGCCGGCCTTGACCAGGTCGCAGTATTTGCCGGCCAGGGCGTCGTAACCGAAGTTGGCGTCGTCGGCTTCTTCGACCTTGGCAGCGACGATCGAACCGTCCAGACCTGAGTTGACCGCAATCTGCTTAATCGGCGTCACCAGCGACCGGCGGACGATATCGACGCCGGTTTTCTCGTCGTCGCTGTCACATTTGATCTTATCGAGCACTTTTCTCGCCCGCAGCACTGCAACGGCGCCGCCGGGGAGGATTCCTTCTTCGACCGCTGCCCGACATGCGTGAAGCGCGTCTTCAACGCGGGCCTTCTTCTCTTTCATCTCGACTTCGGTAGCGGCACCGACGTTAATCTGGGCGACTCCGCCGGACAACTTCGCCAGGCGTTCCTGGAGTTTCTCGACGTCGTAGTCGGAGTCGGTGGCGTCGATTTGATTCTTAATCTGCTCGATTCTGCCCTTGATGTCGGAAGTCTTTCCGCCGCCTTCGATGATGGTGGTGTTGTCCTTGTCGATGCGGACCCGCTTGGCTGTGCCGAGGTCGGTCATCTGGAGGCTTTCCAGCGAGACGCCCATATCTTCCATAACGGCGTTTCCACCGGTCAGAACGGCGATGTCGCGGAGCATTTCCTTTCGGCGGTCGCCGAAGCCGGGGGCCTTGACCGTGCAGCACTGGAGCGTGCCGCG